>CAYOWM010000251.1:0-3244 GCA_964407635.1 uncultured Flavobacteriaceae bacterium | reverse complement strand
AAAAAGTGGAAACACTCCTGAAATTAAAGTACTTGTACCTTTAATAAAGAATAGTAACAATAAAATTATTGCCATTACAGGAAATAAAGATTCGTTTTTAGGAAAAAATGCCGATACGGTTCTTAATACATATGTCGAGAAAGAGGCTTGTCCTAATAATTTAGCTCCGACAAGTAGTACTACTGCACAATTAGTTATGGGTGATGCTCTTGCTGTTACCTTATTAGAACTGCGTGATTTTAAAAGTCAAGATTTTGCTAAATACCATCCTGGTGGTGCTTTAGGAAAAAAATTATATTTGCGAGTACAAAATTTGTTGGAAGATAATTTAATTCCGAAAGTAAACATAAACGCTTCGATTAAAGATGTTATTATAGAAATTTCCGAAAAACGCCTTGGAGCAACTGCTGTTATTGACGATACTAATTCTGTTAAAGGAATTATTACCGATGGCGATATCCGCAGAATGCTAAAAAATAGCGATTCGTTTACAAAATTAACCGCAAAAGATATTATGAGTACAAATCCTAAAACTATTGCTATCCACGCAATGGCTGTGGATGCTCTAGAAATTATGGAGTCTAATAATATTTCGCAATTAATTGTAACCGAAAACGATATATATAAAGGTATCATTCACTTACACGAATTAATTAAAGAAGGTATTATCTAAAAAAATTAAAATGACAATAGAAATTATAAACAAATCCAATCATAAAGTACCACATTACGAAACTGACGCAAGTGCAGGAATGGATTTACGAGCAAATTTAACTGAGGATGTTTGCCTAAAACCTTTTGCTCGTTGTATTGTAAAAACTGGATTATTCATAGCTTTACCAAAAGGTTTTGAAGCTCAAGTCAGACCAAGAAGTGGTCTTGCCATAAAAAGTGGTATTACGGTTTTAAACGCTCCTGGCACTATTGATGCGGATTATCGTGGTGAAATTGGCGTAATCCTTATCAATCTTTCTGATACAGACTTTATAATAAAAGATGGTGATCGGATTGCACAACTTGTCATTGCGTCATACACGCAAGTCAACTGGAAAGAGGTAAGTATTTTAAATGAAACTACTCGCGGAACTGGTGGTTTTGGTAGTACTGGTGTTTAGAATTAGATGCCTAAATTTAAAAACATAAAACATGTATTTTTTGATTTGGATCATACTTTATGGGATTTTGATAAAAATTCTAAAGAAAGTTATGCCTTTATTTTTCAAAAAAATAACATAGATATCAATATCGATGCCTTTCTAAATAATTATACCGAAATAAATCATCGGTATTGGAAATTATATCGTGAAAATAAAGTTACTAAGGCAGCATTAAAACATGGTAGGTTACACGATACTTTTAAAAAAATAAAGTATTCTATTTCAAAAGAATTAATCGATATTCTTGCCGAGGAATATTTAGAAAATTTATCTAATTACAACCATCTTTTTGAAGGTACTATTAAAATTTTAGAATATCTAAAACCAAAATACAAACTCCATATTATTACTAATGGGTTTCATGAAATACAATTTAAAAAAATGCAAAACGCAAATCTTTTAAATTATTTTGATACTGTGGTAACATCGGAAAGTACTGGTGTTAAAAAACCAAATCCGAAAATATTTTTTCATGCTTTAAAACAAGCAAATGCTAAAACTTACGAAAGCGTTATGATTGGCGACAGCTTAGAAGCAGATATTTACGGTGCTAAAAATATTGGGATTTCAGCTTTATATTTTAATGAGCAAACGCAAAAAATTCCGAAAAGCATTTTACAAATAAAAAAACTAAAGGAAATTAAATTGTTTTTGTAAAACGTTATTCTACAATTTTAAAGGAGGTAGCTTTAAATCTACCGTTTTCAATTTTTCCTGTAACTTTTGCTTTTCTAGTAACTTCGCAAAATCCTTTTTCTTTATCGTGTGCATCACCATGTTCGTCAATAGATGTACCATCAACAAAATAGGTTTTTCCATCAATTTTAACAGCTAAATCACAACCTTTTTGGCTCGTCATTCCGAATTGACATTGACCACAAGCAGTATCTACTATTGCTGAAATTTCACCATCTTTTTTACGTGTACAAGATAGTGCTAAAAAACTTAAAATAATTAGTGTCTTTTTCATATGTTTCTTTTTATTATTTGTATTAAACTTGTAAAACTCCCATATTAAATGCTTTGGTAATTGGAGCGTGATTTGCGGCTTCTATTCCCATAGAAATCCATTTTCTAGTATCTAAGGGTTTTATAATTGCATCTGTCCAAATTCTTGCTGCAGCGTAATATGGTGAAATTTGCTTGTCGTACCTGTTTTTAATTTTATCGAATAATTCTTTTTCTTTTTCTTTGGTTATGACTTCGCCTTTTTTCTTTAAGGAAGCAGTTTCAATTTGCAACAATACTTTTGCTGCAGATGCACCACTCATCACTGCAAGATTTGCACTTGGCCAAGCAAAAATCAATCTAGGATCGTATGCTTTTCCGCACATTGCATAATTTCCTGCTCCGTAAGAATTACCAATAATTACCGTAAATTTTGGCACAACAGAGTTACTTACAGCATTAACCATTTTAGCTCCGTCTTTTATAATTCCTGTATGTTCAGACTTACTACCAACCATAAAACCGGTTACATCTTGTAAAAATACTAACGGAATTTTTTTCTGGTTACAGTTTGCAATAAAACGAGTTGCTTTATCGGCAGAATCCGAATAAATAACACCTCCAAATTGCATTTCTCCTTTTGCATTTTTAACCATTTTTCGTTGGTTTGCTACAATACCAACTGCCCATCCGTCAATTCGTGCATAGGCACAGATAATTGTTTTTCCGAAATCTTTTTTATACTCTTCCATTTCGGAATTATCTACCAATCTTTTGATAATTTCTTTCATATCATACGGTTCGTGTCGCAGTTTTGGTAAAATTCCGTATATTTCATTAGGATTACATGTTGGGTTACTTGGCTTTATTCTGTTAAAACCTGCCTTTGTATAATCGCCAATTTTTGAAAAAATATTTTTTATACTATCCAAAGCATCTTTATCGTCTTTTGCTTTGTAATCAGCAACACCAGAAATAGCGTTATGTGTCGTTGCTCCACCAAGCGTTTCATTATCAATTGTTTCGCCAATAGCTGCTTTAACCAAATAGCTTCCTGCTAAAAAGATGCTCGATGTTTTATCAACCATTATTGCTTCATCGCTCATTATTGGTAGGTATGCTCCTCCTGCAACACAAGA
>CAYOWM010000250.1:0-3265 GCA_964407635.1 uncultured Flavobacteriaceae bacterium | reverse complement strand
GAAATGTTTGTAGGTGTAGGTGCTTCTCGTGTACGAGATTTATTTAAACAAGCAAAACAAAAATCACCAAGCATCATTTTTATTGACGAAATTGATGCAATCGGTAGAGCAAGAGGTAAAAATAATATGACTGGCGGAAATGACGAAAGAGAGAACACCTTAAACCAACTATTAACCGAAATGGATGGCTTTGGTTCGGATACTAATGTAATTATTATCGCTGCAACCAATCGTGCCGATGTTTTAGACAAAGCTTTAATGCGTGCTGGTCGTTTTGATAGACAAATTTTTGTAGATTTACCTGACCTAAACGAACGGAAAGAAATTTTTGCAGTACACATCAAACCACTAAAACTAAACAACGATGTTAATTTAGAATTTTTAGCTAAACAAACTCCTGGTTTTTCTGGTGCAGATATTGCTAATTTATGTAATGAAGCAGCTCTTATGGCTGCAAGAAAAAACAGAAAAACGGTACATCATCAAGACTTTTTAGACGCAACTGATAGAATTGTTGGTGGTTTAGAAAAGAAAAACAAATTAATTACTGTTAAAGAAAAACGCACCGTTGCTTTTCACGAAGCAGGACACGCAACGGTTAGTTGGATGCTAGAACACGCTGCTCCACTAGTAAAAGTTACCATTGTACCAAGAGGACAATCTTTAGGTGCTGCTTGGTATTTACCAGAAGAACGTATGCTTGTAGAAAAACAGCAAATGCTAGACGAAATGTGTGCTACACTTGGAGGTAGAGCTGCTGAAAAAGTAATTTTTGATATTATTTCAACAGGTGCATTAAGCGATTTAGAAAAAGTAACCAAACAAGCAAAAGCAATGGTTACCGTTTACGGATTAAGCGATAAAATCGGAAATATTAGCTATTACGATTCTAGTGGTCAAAACGAATATGGTTTTACAAAACCATACTCCGAAAAAACAGCACAAATCATTGACGATGAAATATCTCAATTAATTGAAAATCAATACAAAAGAGCTATTCAAGTTTTAATAGACAACAAAGATAAACTTACCGAATTAGCAGAATTATTACTCGAAAAAGAAGTAATTTTTGGTGATGATTTGGTACGAATTTTTGGTGAAAGACCTTTTATAAAATCACCAATTGCAAAAAAACCAAAAGGAAGTATCTCAAACATTACACCTTCTAAAGAAGAGGAATAAATTTTTATACTAATAAAAATAAGGCTTCGCATAGCGAAGCCTTATTTCATTTTCAAACAATCTTTAATAAGTTTGTATTTTTACGTATATTTGTCCGATTTTTAAATCTATGAATTTTTTTAAAAAAATATTTTCGACAAGTGATAAACCAAAAGAGGATTCAAATAAACTTGAAACCAATCCAAACTTGCCGTTAGATGAACTCTTTGCTCATAATTTCACTAAGAAAAAAGGTAAATTTTTATATTGTACATCGCAAGATGAAATAAATGAAAATTTAAAAAACATTTTAGTTGAAAATAACTGGAATAGTCTAGTCTGTTTTGATGATGATTTAGACAAATTAGCTTTTATTTTAAATATAGATAGTAGTAATAAAATAGATAAAACAAAAGCCTTTTTTACCAATTGCGAACAACTAGTTGCTGAAGATGGCAGTATTTTGTTTTCCTCCAATCAAATAAAGGAAATTAAATTAAATGAATTACCTGAAAATTTTATCGTATTTGCTAAAACTAGTCAAATATTAAAAGAAAAAAAAGATGTCTTAACCAGCATTAATTCTAAATACAAAAAAGAAAAACCATCGAATATTAGTGCTGTAAAACATTATGATACAAGTAAAAAATTAGATAATTTAATGGATTACGGAAATCTAAACACTAAAAAATTATACCTTTTATTATTAGAGGATTTATAAAATGAACAACTTTACCAAACGCCTAATTTTCGGAATATTATATGTTGTCATTATTGTACTTGCTACAATGGTTAACGCTAAAATATTCTTTTTTATATTTTTAGGTTTTTTACTATTTTGTATTTACGAATTCAAAAAACTCAAAAAAATTAAAAGCAAGTTACCGTATGTTTTAGGAATTGTTGCCTATTCCTTTTCATCCATTTCAAATACAACAAATGTGGATTTTATAAATTTAAAAAGAATCCTTTTTGCTTTATTTATTTTTTTGGTATTTGTTCCGTTTATTACAACTCTTTTTTCTAAAAAAAACATACAAAAAGAACTAAGCGATATAATGCTACTTTTTATTTACATAATAATACCTTTTGTACTATTATTACAAATAGCAAATGTAAATACCACTACTCCATTTAATGGAAAAATTATTTTAGGGATTTTTATATTAATATGGACAAACGATACCTTTGCATATTTAGTAGGACGAAAAATAGGTAAAACCAAACTTTTCGAACGCATTTCACCAAAAAAAACCATTGAAGGTTTTATCGGAGGAGCAGTATTTAGCATAATTTTTAGCTATATCTTATCGCTTTATTTTACTAATTTTTCCTTTTTAAATTGGTTAATAATTGCTATAATTGTGAGTGTTTTTGGTACAATTGGCGATTTAATAGAATCCATGTTTAAACGAGAAGCAAATCTAAAAGATAGCAGTAATTTAATTCCTGGTCATGGTGGTTTTTTAGATAGATTAGATAGTTTTATATTTGCAATTCCGTTTATATTTATATACATACTTTTAATTTCATAATATGTTTCACAAAGAAGGACAAACCATTATATTTATTACCGCAGCAATAACCGTTGCAGGAATTTTACTTAGCGATAAATTTATCGAAACGGTTTGGTTAAACAAATTAATAATGATTTTGTTATTAATTTTATTACTAATTGTGTTACAATTTTTTAGAAATCCAAAACGAAATACCATACAAAACGAAAAACAAATACTTGCACCAGTCGATGGAAAAGTGGTTGTTATTGAAGAGGTAGAAGAACCAGAATATTTTAAAGATAAAAGACGACAGATATCCATTTTTATGTCGCCTTTAAACGTACACGTTACAAGATATCCTATAAGCGGAATTGTAAAATACAGCAAATATCATCCAGGAAAATACCTTGTAGCATGGCATCCTAAGGCATCGACGGATAACGAACGAACCACTATTGTCGTAAAAAATAATACTGTTGGTGAAATTTTATACCGACAAATTGCAGGAGCTTTAGCACGTAGAATTGTAAATTACGCAAAAGTAAATGATAAAATCGTACAAGGAAACGATGCTGGTTTTATTAAATTTGGATCTAGAGTAGATA
>CAYOWM010000249.1:0-3268 GCA_964407635.1 uncultured Flavobacteriaceae bacterium | reverse complement strand
TCACCTAAAGTCTCTCTATTTAAAATTCTAGAAGTAGAATCTAACGGATCAACGGCAGGATAAATACCTAACTCTGCAATTTTTCTAGAAAGTACTGTTGTTGCATCTAAGTGAGCAAATGTTGTTGCTGGTGCAGGATCGGTTAAATCATCTGCAGGTACGTAAACCGCTTGTACAGATGTAATAGAGCCATTTTTTGTAGAAGTAATACGTTCTTGCATTGCACCCATTTCTGTGGATAATGTTGGTTGGTATCCAACGGCAGAAGGCATACGTCCAAGTAGAGCAGATACTTCCGAACCAGCTTGTGTAAATCTAAAAATATTATCGATAAAGAATAAAATGTCTTTTCCTTGACCATCACCAGCTCCATCTCTAAAGTATTCTGCAATTGCAAGTCCTGATAAGGCAACTCTAGCACGTGCTCCTGGTGGTTCGTTCATTTGTCCGAAAACGAAAGTAAGTTTTGAATCTTTTAAAGCTTCCATATCTACTTTATCTAAATCCCATCCTCCTTCTTCCATGGATTTTTCAAAATCCTTACCATAATTGATAATGCCAGATTCTAGCATTTCTCTAAGTAAATCATTTCCTTCACGAGTTCTTTCACCAACACCAGCAAATACAGATAAACCACCGTGTCCTTTTGCAATATTGTTAATTAACTCTTGAATTAGTACTGTTTTACCAACACCAGCACCTCCAAATAAACCAATTTTACCACCTTTTGCATACGGTTCGATTAAGTCAATTACTTTGATACCTGTGTATAAAACTTCGGTAGCAGTAGATAAATCCTCAAATTTAGGTGCTGCTCTATGGATTGGTAAGCCGTTTTTACCATCTTTAGGTAGTGCTTTTAAACCATCGATAGGATCGCCACTTACATTAAACAATCTGCCGTAAATATCTTTTCCAATTGGTACTTGTATTGGAGCTCCTGTTGCAGTTACTTTGTGTCCTCTACTTAATCCATCTGTAGAATCCATTGCAATTGTTCTTACGGTGTCCTCACCAACGTGTTGTTGTATTTCAAGTACAATTTTAGAGCCGTCTTTTTTTAAGATTTCAAGTGCATCAAAAATTCTTGGTAATTCAACTCCTGATTCAAATTCAACATCGATTACGGGTCCAATAATTTGTGCTATTTTTCCAGATATTTTTGTCATTGCTTATGCGTATTTAATTGTTTTTATTTTTCGCTAAAGAGTATGTCTAACTTCTTTGTTTTTAAAGGTGCAAATGTAATTATTTTAAATTAAAAAAAAGAAAATATTTATGGATATTTTATGTTGGTTTTTTGAATGTATTTTTTTGAATGTATTTTGCTAGTAATTATTATTTATCTTACTGGTATACAAAGTGTTGCATATTTAGTTTCTTTTATTATAACTTTAGATGTGTATTCCAATTTTAAAATGTGTTATTTTTTGATGAAATTTATATGTACTTTTGCTTTAATGTTACTAATATATACTTCTAAAATATCACCAAGGCTTACTTACACTTTTAGGCAATTTTTTAAGCGAATTTTGCTTATAGATGTTTCGTTTACTACTGAAATTAATGTTTTTGTTGCACATAATGGTCCAAAAATAACGTATGCTAAACAACCTTTGAGTACCGAGTTTTTTGTGCAGAGTCATTCGTTGTTGTTTGAGCAAGGTGTTAACGATATTGATGTTCATGTAAGTGATTGGGATGGTGTTAAGTGTTTTTTTAAACAGAGTGGCAAATCCTCTATTCCGTTTGATGTTTTTGCTGCTACTTTTTATTTGTTGAGTAGATATGAAGAATATTTGCCACATGTAAAAGATGAATATGAAAGGTTTTCGGCTAAAGAAAGTATTGCGTATAAACATAATTTTTTAGATAAGCCTATTATAGATATTTGGGCTCATAAAGTAAAGAATTTACTTATTGAACGTTTTCCAGATTTCGTTTTTAAAAATAAAAAATTTGCATATATCTCAACCATAGATATAGATGCTGCTTATGCGTATAAGCATAAAGGAATTATGCGAATTATTGGTGGATTTGTAAAAGATTTGGCTACCTTACATTTGCGACAATTTTGGTTTAGATTTTTGGTAATGACAGGTTTTAGACCTGATCCTTTCGATTCTTTTGATTGGTTATTGTCTATGCAGAAAAAATATAAACTTAAAACCATTTTTTTCTTTTTAGTGAGTGAATATACTACGTTTGATAAAAATATTTCGGTTAGAAATACCAAGTTTCAATCTTTAATTAAGCATGTTGCGGATTATAGTGTTGTTGGTTTACATCCTTCGTATTTTACTTTACGAAATTCTAAAAAATTAAAAAAAGAAAAACAGCGATTAGAAGCTATAATAAATACTTCCATAACAAAATCTAGACAGCATTATTTGCGATTGACGTTTCCTGAAACCTTTCAGAATTTGGTTGAATTGGATATTTTAGAGGATTATAGTATGGGTTACGCATCGCATTATGGTTTTAGAGCAGGAACGTGTACGCCATTTTATTTTTACGATATGGAACACGAAATCCAAACACCATTAAAATTATTTCCGTTTGCAGTAATGGATGTTACTTTAAAAGATTATTTACAATTTTCTAATAAAAAATCGTTTGCTACAATTATGCAACTTGCCGAAGAGGTTAAAAAAGTAAATGGTACTTTTATTACTTTAAATCACAACGAAACGTTTAATAAATTCGGACGATTTAGAGGTTGGAAAGCGATGTATGAAAAAACGATAAAGGCTTTAAAAACAGAATAATATTATCTGATATAAAAAAGATGAATGTATTTTATACATCCATCTTTTTTGTTATAAATCAAAAGCATTTTTTACCTTAGAAACATAATCTAATTTTTCCCAAGTGAAAGTTTCTACTTCTTTATTAATTGTTGTTCCGTCAACAGAAGTAAAACTAACCGTTTTTGTTTCGGGTGTTCTGCCCATATGTCCGTAAGCTGCTGTTTCTAAATAAATAGGATTCCGTAATTTTAATCGTTTTTCAATAGCAGCAGGTCGCATATCAAAAATTTGGGTTACTATTTTTGCAATTTCGCCATCGGTTTTGTTTATTTTACTCGTTCCGTAGGTGTTTACATTGATTGAAGTTGGTTTTGCAACGCCAATTGCATAACTTACTTGTATTAGAATTTCATTACAAACACCAGCAGCAACCATATTTTTTGCGATATGTCTAGCAGCATAGGCAGCACTTCTATCTACTTTACTAGGATCTTTTCCGCTAAAAGCACCACCTCCGT
>CAYOWM010000248.1:0-3274 GCA_964407635.1 uncultured Flavobacteriaceae bacterium | reverse complement strand
CTTCTATTAAATAATAACGCAAGAGTGAATATGGTGAAATAAGATTTTTTTTATTCTTATACTTAATTAGAACATTATTATTTAATATTAACAATTCATTGTGATATAATTTATATGGTTTATCATTACGTGTGCCTAATTGTGATGCTCTCTCAATAGATTCAATAGTGTGTGTTAGATCCTTATAAATTGTGATAGCATCTCTATAATTTAGTAATTTTATTTCAAAAAAATAGGTTATTTGGTTAATTACACTATTAAGCACACCATAATTCCAAACTTCAGTAATAGTAACATTATTATATGCTAAACCTGCATTTATAGATGCATTTAATAACGATTTTGGAATTTTAAATTGATGAAATGGCGTGTGTTTAAGTTTAAAATTACTGTCTAAAATATACAACCAAACAAATATTTTAAAGCGAGAAAGTAAATTATCGTTAAGCACATAAAAAATTGGTAAATCTTTTGCACTATAAAGTATGGAACTATCTTTATTATTTAAATATTGTAAGTTTCGTGTTAGATTTATAAAATACTTTTCTAATTCTACAATGTTTGAAATTTCTTTTGTTTTTGAAATAACAAAGGTGTCTTCTTCTTTTTGGTCAAACAAATTACCTAAAGAAATTTTAAAATATTTTGATAATTTAATAGCATCCGATAAAGTTATTGCTGTTTTTCCTTTTACCCTTCTATACGCAGCATCATATCCTATGTCTAAGGCGTTGGCAACTTCTTCTATAAAAGAATAATTTTTATTACTATTTGCCTTTATCGCTTTAATTAGCTTATTATCAAATCGTTTATTGTTGTCCATTTTATTTTTTTGCGAAAAATACAAAAAATAAATAAACTTTTGTGTTTTTTACAAAAAAAATTACCATTCTATTACATACATTTGCATCATCATTAAATGAAAAAGAAAAAGTCTTTAAAAAATTGTTTTTAAAGGTATTAAAGCTCTAATTTTTTCCCCTTAAAATTAGAGCTTTTTAATTTTATAAGTATATAATTAAAGTTATTATTTTTATAAAACTATTTAAACAACTATAAATAAACATATTAATAAAAAAACTCCTAAAATTAATTAGGAGTTTTTCTTTTTTATTATAGTACAAGTTAAACTATCTTCTTGATTTTCTATTGTCTCTATTTCTATTATCACGAGATCGGTTATTATCTCTTGGTGGTCTAGCGACATAACCTTCTGGTTTTTCCAATAAGGCTTTTCTAGATACTTTATCTTTTTTAGTTCTTGGGTCTTTTCCGAAATATTTAATTTCAAATTCATCGCCTAAATTAACTACATCGGTTACTTTATCTGTGCGTTCCCATGCTAATTCGGATATATGTACTAACACTTCGTTTCCTGGAGCATTAAGATATTCAACTACTGGTCCAAAATCTAAAATCTTAACCACTTTTACTTTATAGGTTTCCCCAACTTCTGGTTTAAAAGTAATCGATTTAATTCTAGCGATTACTTCATCAATCTTTGCTTGATCTGTACCTTGAATTTCTACTACACCATTTTCATTTTCATCTTCTGTAATTGCAATAGTGGTTCCTGTTTCTTTTTGCATTTCTTGAATTACTTTTCCTCCAGGACCAATAATTGCTCCGATAAATTCGTTTTTAACGATAACAGTTACCATTTTTGGAGCGTGATCTTTAACCGTATCTCTTGGTTTTTCAATAGTATTGGTTAATTTTTCTAAAATATGCAATCTTCCTGCTTTAGCTTGATCTAAGGCTTTTTCAAGAATTTCATACGATAATCCTTTTACTTTAATATCCATTTGACAAGCAGTAATACCATCTGCAGTACCTGTTACTTTAAAATCCATATCACCTAAATGATCTTCATCACCTAAAATATCGGATAAAACGGCGTATTTTCCAGATGCAACATCGGTTATTAATCCCATTGCAATACCAGAAACTGGTTTTTTAAGATCAACACCTGCATCCATAAGTGCCATAGTTCCTGCACAAACGGTTGCCATAGATGACGAGCCGTTAGATTCTAAAACTTCGGATACAACTCGTACAGTATAAGGCCAATCTTCGGCAAGCATTCCTTTTAAAGCTCGTTGTGCTAAGTTACCATGACCAACTTCTCTACGAGATGTTCCACGTAATGGTCTTGCTTCACCTGTACAAAAAGGTGGAAAATTATAATGTAAATAGAATTTTTCTTCTCCTTCGTAAGTAGGTAAATCAATAATGTTAGCATCTCGTGATCCACCAAGTGTAACTGTTGCTAATGCTTGTGTTTCACCACGAGTAAAAACAGCAGAACCGTGTGTGGAAGGTAAATAATCTACTTCACACCAAATCGGTCTGATTTCAGTAGTTTTTCTTCCGTCTAAACGGATACCTTCATCCATAGTTAAATTACGGATTGCCTCTTTTTGTGATTTATTGAAGTATTTAGAAATTAATTTTCCTTTTTCCTCTAATTCTTCTTCGGTAAATAAAGCTTTTACTTCTTCTTTAATGGTAGCAAATTTTTCGCTACGTTCTTTTTTAGAAGTTCCTTGTTTTGCAATTGCATAACATTTATCGTAGGCATAATCGTTTACTTTCTTTTCGGTTTCTTCACAAACTTCTGCTTGTGGATATTCGCGAGTTTCTAAAACACGATTTGCTTTTTTAGCTAAATTTAATTGTGCTTGACATTGTGCTTTAATTGCTTCGTGTGCAAATTTAATAGCATCTGCCATTTCTTTTTCAGATACTTCGTCCATTTCACCTTCCACCATCATAACCGATTCTGCCGAAGCACCAACCATCATATCGATATCTGCTTTTTCTAATTCTGTTCTACTAGGGTTGATAACAAATTTTCCATCAATACGAGCAACTCGTACTTCGGATATTGGATATTCAAAAGGAATATCAGTCAATGCAATACAAGCAGATGCTGCAAGACCTGCTAAAGCGTCTGGCATTACTTCATCATCCGATGACATAAGTTGTATCATTACTTGCGTTTCTGCATGATAATCTTTTGGAAATAAAGGTCTTAAAACACGGTCAATTAAACGCATGGTTAAAATTTCCTCATTACTTGGTCTTGCTTCTCTTTTAAAGAAACCTCCTGGATAACGACCTGCTGCAGCAAATTTTTCTCTATAATCTACAGTTAAAGGTAAAAAATCCATACCATCTTTAGTTTCATAAGACGAAACTACTGTTCCTAACAACATAGCATTACCCATTCTAACAACTACAGAACCGTGTGCTTGTTTAGCTAATCGTCCTG
>CAYOWM010000247.1:0-3312 GCA_964407635.1 uncultured Flavobacteriaceae bacterium | reverse complement strand
AAAAATCACGCATATTCACAAGATAATTCACCAATATTAATTAAATATAAAAACGGAAAAATAAAAGATTTAGTCGAGGCTTCCGATCATTTGAATCTTTTAGCATTGACAAAACCTGTTGTGAAGTATTTTACGGCATTCCCGAAAGGATAAAACAAAAAAATGAATACCTAATAAAAGATATTCATTATATTTAGAAAGTTCTATTGTTAATACTGTGCAAAACGAGTATTTAAAAAGAAACTATTTACTACTTTTAGCTAATTTTTTGGCTGCTTTTCTCTTTTATAATCTCTTTAATATTTCCAAACAACCAATACGGAACAATAAATGATAAAGCAAATATTAAAAGCCAAAATCCCATTGAAAAAATTGCCATAAAAACAAGATAACCTAAAAACTGATTAAATTCCATAATATTATATTATTTTGATGTTACAAAAATAGTATTATTTTTTAATTTATATATGAATAATTTACTATTTTTTTCATAATTAAATTAACTAAGGATAATATAGTATTTTAAAAGAATCATTTTGTATTTTTGTAGTAAATATAATACCTAATAAAATGGAATATAGAATAGAAAAAGATACGATGGGAACAGTTAAAGTTCCTGCGGATAAATATTGGGGAGCACAAACCGAACGCTCTAGAAATAATTTTAAAATTGGTCCAACTGCTTCTATGCCTTTAGAAATTGTATATGGATTTGCATATTTAAAAAAAGCAGCAGCATATACAAATGCAGAATTGGGCGTTTTATCCGTTGAAAAAAGAGATTTAATTGCACAAGTTTGCGAGGAGATTTTAGCAGGAAAATTAGACGATCAATTTCCGCTGGTTATTTGGCAAACGGGTTCTGGTACGCAAAGTAATATGAATGTAAATGAAGTTATTGCAAATCGTGCCCAAGAAATTTCAGGCAGAAAAATAGGTGTTGATGAAAAAATTATTCAACCAAATGATGATGTAAATAAATCGCAATCTTCAAACGATACTTTTCCTACAGGAATGCATATTGCAGCATATAAAATGATTGTAGATATTACCATTCCTAATATTGAAAAATTGCGAGATACTTTTGATAAAAAATCAAAAGAGTTTGCAAACGTAGTTAAAATTGGTCGTACACATCTAATGGATGCAACACCTTTAACTGTTGGACAAGAATTTTCAGGTTATGTTTCGCAATTAGACCATGGATTAAAAGCTTTAAAAAACAGCTTAGCTCATTTGGCAGAATTGGCTCTTGGTGGAACTGCTGTTGGTACAGGATTAAATACACCAAAAGGATACGATGTTTTAGTAGCAAAATATATTACCGAATTTACAGGTTATCCGTTTGTAACTGCTCAAAATAAATTTGAAGCACTAGCAGCTCACGATGCAATTGTTGAATCGCATGCAGCATTAAAGCAATTAGCAATTTCGTTAAATAAAATTGCTCATGATATTCGTATGTTAGCATCAGGACCAAGAAGTGGAATAGGAGAGTTGATACTTCCTGCAAATGAACCAGGTTCGTCTATAATGCCAGGAAAAGTAAATCCGACACAAGCCGAAGCTTTAACAATGGTTTGTGCTCAAGTTATTGGTAACGATATGGCAATTTCGGTAGGAGGAATGCAAGGACATTTTGAACTAAATGTTTTTAAACCAATGATGGCTGCAAATATCTTGCAATCTGCTAGATTGTTAGGTGAAGCATGTTTGTCTTTTAATGATAATGCAGTAGAAGGAATTGAAGTAAATCAAAAGAAAATAACCGAATTGTTAAATAATTCTTTAATGCTAGTAACTGCTTTAAATACCAAAATAGGATATTATAAAGCGGCAGAAATAGCAAATACAGCACATAAAAATGGGACTACTTTGAAAGAGGAAGCTATTAATTTAGGCTATGTAACTGAACAAGAATACGACCAATGGGTTAAACCAGAAAATATGGTTGGAAGCATGTAAGGAGTTATGAATTATGAGTTATGAGTTGTGATTTGTGATTTATGATTTGTGATTTGTGAGTTGGATTTTAATTAGAGGATAAATTATGTTTATTCTTTTGAGAATAATAGAATACAAAATAAAAATAATAAATTATGTGTAATAGTTTTAATAAAAAATTTATAGAAGAAGCAGCAAAAAATAGAAACGAAAATAATATAGAAAAAGTACCAAATACGAAAAATCATCAATACTTTATGCAAGAAGCCGTTAATGAGGCAATCAAAGGAATGACTGCAAACGAAGGAGGTCCTTTTGGTTGCGTTATTGTAAAAAATGGAAAAATTGTAGGTAGAGGAAACAATAAAGTAACTTCTACTAACGATCCTACTGCTCATGCAGAAGTTACAGCAATACGTAATGCGTGTAAAAATTTAAACTCTTTTCAATTAGAGGATTGTATTATCTATACAAGCTGCGAACCTTGTCCGATGTGTTTGGGTGCAATTTATTGGGCAAGACCTAATAAAGTATATTACGGAAGTAATCAAGAGGATGCTGCAAATATAGGTTTTGACGATCAGTTTATTTACGATGAAATTAATTTAGGATACGATAAAAGAGCAATTCCTTTTGAACAATGCGAAAGAGAAACTGCTTTGCAACCATTTAAAATGTGGCAAAGTAAAAGCGATAAAACCGAATATTAACTTGTTTTAGTTTATACATCAAATGGATTAAGATTTTTATAAAGTTTGAGTACAATAAAAAAACCAGTTGATAAATCAACTGGTTTTAAATTTTAAAAAATAAATTAATTATTTTTTAATAATCTTTTTTACTAATTTATTGTTAGCAGATTGTATTTCTACAAAATACATACCAGCAGTTAAATTAGCTACATTAATTGTTTTTTCTCCAACTAAATTGTTTAAGTTGTGTGAAGCAATTAATCTACCATTAACATCAAAAATTGTAGCACTTACCAAAGCAAGATCACTTGAATTTTTAATTATAAAGTTATTAGCTACAGTTGTAGGATAAATACTTACTTGGTTTGCTAAAATGTTTTCATTTGTGTTTGCTGTTTGAGTGGAAACTACTATTTCATCAAAACCTCCTTGTGCTCCATCTGTACCTAAATATTGAAACGCTAGACGAACATCTGCTTGACCTACATATGCACTTAGATCAACTGTTATTTGTCTCCATAAATAATTTTCAGCCGTAGATGTAAAAGCTGGATCCATTGTTTCATCCCATATCTCTGACCAAGTAGCTCCAGCGTCTGTAGAAACAAGAAGATTCATATCATAATTATTATTTGGATCTACTCCCCAATAATAACTCATCATATAGTAGAAAGTT
>CAYOWM010000246.1:0-3317 GCA_964407635.1 uncultured Flavobacteriaceae bacterium | reverse complement strand
ATTTGTAGGATTGCCACTAAGAATATAGACTTCGTCTGTAATTTCATCAATATCCATATTATATCCTGTTATCATATTAACTAAAGGTCCCATTTCGCCTTCAAAAGATTCAGAAGGATTATTTACAGATGCATTACCATAATGGTACTCAATAATATTACTTCCTTCGTAAAGCCATAATTGCATATTCATAAAATCGGAGTTTGTGCTATCATCAAAAAAACCAAAATTTTTCCATTCTAATTTAAAAATTTTATTTCCTGCTGTACCTGTTGTGTTATAAGAAATTGGCGATGCAGTGTTACTCAAACTAACGATATCTTGTCCAATAATTAACAGTATTGGTATTGTACCTGTTCCACTATTCACCGTAGAGATAGTTCCTCCAGAACTCCAATCTGCAATAGATATAGTATTAAAATTAAAAGTTCCTAATTGAAAATCAAAACCAATTGGAACATTAAAACTCGGATCATCCCAATTACCAGTAGTTAAAATAGTTGAGTTAGTTAATTCTTGGTAAGTGCTATTATCTGCCTCAAAAGTATAAATACTTTGCGAAAAAACAGTGTTAATAAAAAATAAAAGTAAAAAAGAGTAATGTGTTTTCATAATATAATTATTTAATTTACACAAAAGTATTAACAAAATAGTATTGTGTTAATCAATTAAATAATAATTTTTTGTTAAACGCATATTAAAATTTGTTAAAAAACAATACAATGATGAATTTTACAGATAAATAATAGTTTTTCGAATTCGTTAATTTTATAAAACTCTTTTTTTATACCTTTATCCTATGAAAAAAATACTACTATTTATAATAATTTTTATTCTAGGTTTTCTTTTTGCAGTAATGTATTATAACAAATCGGAACAAAAAAACGAAAAAGAGCAAATACAAGTAATGCTTCACGAAATAAAAAACGTTAGTAAACTTGTCGTTGCAGAAACAAACGTGTCGGAAATTTATAATTACGAATCCGCAGATAAATATCTTTTTGAAACCTTAAGTTTCGATAAAAAAGTAATTGTACTAGTAAATGCAAAAGTGCAAGTTTCGTATGATTTATCTAAAATGAAAATTGATTTAGATTCGATAAACAAAAAAATAATTTTAAAACAAATACCAAAAGCCGAAGTGTTTGTTGCTCCAGATTTAAAATATTACGATTTTCAGCAAAGTACGTTTAACTCGTTTACAAAAGAGGAATTAAATAAAATTAACCAACGAAGCATCGATAAAATTAAAGAAACCATACAAATTTCAGAATTAAAAAATCAAGCAAAAAAACAATTAATAACAGAATTAAAAAAAATATACAATCTTACCAATATTTTAAAATGGGAATTAGTAGATGCTTCGGAAAATAAAATATGGCTGAAAAATTTTAAAAATTAAAGTATGCATATCGAAGAATTTAGAGAATACTGTCTTGCAAAAAAAGGCGTAACCGAAAGTTTTCCATTTGACGAAAACGTATTGGTTTTTAAAGTGTTACATAAAATGTTTGCCTTAACATCGGTTAGTGCTATAGAATTTAAAATAGCATTAAAATGTGATCCTGAAAGAGCCATAGAATTACGCGAATCCTACGAAAATATTACACCTGCATTTCACATGAATAAAAAACATTGGAATACTATAATCCCTGATAGTAGAATTGCACAGAGTTTAGTACGAGAATTAATCGATCATTCCTACGAATTAGTTGTTGCTAAAATGACAAAAAAAGATAAAGAAATTTTAGATAATATATAATACCATTATAACTAAAATAGTTAAATAAATCCATTGTGTATTTAGAGAATACTAATCTTTAAAATACGATAAGCTCCTTGTAATACAAGTATAAATACCATCGAACCGATTAGTAAATCAGGAATATTAGAGTGTAAAAAATGAACGAGTATTCCTGCAAGGATAACACCTAAATTTATAATAATATCGTTGGAAGTAAAAATCATACTTGCTTGTATATGTGCTTCATCACTTTTTGATTTTTGTAAAATATACAAACAAATACTATTTGCTAAAAGGGCAAATACAGAAACGATAATCATCATATAAAAATTAGGAAAACTAGGGTTTAAAAATCGTCTAATCACTTCCATAAAACCTAAAATAGCCAAAACAATTTGAATGTAACCTGCAAATTTTGCCACTCTTTTTTTTAACAGAATTGTGCCTCCAACGGCAAAAAGGCTAATTGCATAGACAAACGAATCGGCAAGCATATCCAAGCTATCGGCAACTAATCCCATTGATTTAGAAAGCCATCCTGTGGTGATTTCAATAAGAAAAAATACAACGTTTATACTTAAAACAATCCATAAAAATTTTTTTTGATTTTTGTTTTCGCTAAACGTATTTTTAGTAGATGTTTCTGTAGAAATATACACACTTCCTAAATTAAGTTGTGCTAATTTTTTGGTGATTTTTTCTAAATCTGTAAGATGATAAACCGTTAATTTTCGATTAGAAATATCAAATTCTAAATTTTTAACACTTTGCAATTCTTGTAATTGCATACGAATTAGATTTTCCTCGGACGGACAATCCATTTTTGTAATA
The DNA here is from genome assembly GCA_964407635.1 of uncultured Flavobacteriaceae bacterium. Lineage (GTDB taxonomy): Bacteria > Bacteroidota > Bacteroidia > Flavobacteriales > Flavobacteriaceae > S010-17. Next base: position 742 of record CAYOWM010000246.1, on the reverse strand, counting down.
GTATAAATAGATTTTTGCACGATTAAAAACGATAAACCAATTCTAATTTATAATCTTTTAATACATCTTTTACTTTTTCGTAATCTTTAGTAAATCCTAAAATATAACCACCACCACCAGAGCCACAAAGCTTTAAGTAATAGTCGTTTGTATCAATACCTTGCTGCCATAATTTATGAAAAGCATTTGGTATCATTGGTTTAAAATGACTTAAAACTACTTTGGATAGTTCTTTTACATTTCCAAAAAGAGATTTTACGTTTCCGTGAAGGAAATCTGCAATACAAGCATCGGTTACTTTAGCAAAATCCTCGCTAATCATTTTACGAAACCCTTCGTTTTTCATCTTATTCATAAAGATATTTACCATTGGTTCGGTTTCGCCAATTTGCTTAGAATCTAATAAAAATACGGCTCCTTTGCCTTGTTTTTGCATAGGAATTGCCGTTGCTTCTAAATTTTCTTTAGAGTTTATTAAAATAGGCAAACTTAAATACGAATTTAACGGATCTAAACCAGAACTTTTGCCATGAAAAAAAGATTCCATTTCCGAAAAAATAGTCTTTAATTTTATTAACTTATCTTTGGTTAAGTTTTCTAAAACGGTAATTTTTTCCGTAGCGTATTTATCGTAAATTGCAGCAACTAAAGCACCTGAACTACCAACACCATAACCTTGTGGAATACTTGAATCAAAGTACAAACCATTGGTAATATCTGTCTTTAATTTTTCTAAATCAAA
>CAYOWM010000245.1:0-3326 GCA_964407635.1 uncultured Flavobacteriaceae bacterium | reverse complement strand
TTTTTTACCTATATTTGCTAACAAATAACCATTTACATGAAAAATACATTTTTATACCTGATTCTTACCTTATTACTAATAACTTCGTGTGGAGCAGATGATACTATAAATCAAGATTGTTACACTTGTGAAAACACCTTAACCGAATATTGTATTGCCGAAGGTGCCGATTTTTACACCGTTTCGGTAAATGGTGGAGCAACAACTAACATTCCGTTAAACGGACAATATTGGAATGATATCAAAATAGAACTAGAAAACGAATGCATTAATGGTCCTGAAATAGACTGTTTTACCTGTAATGCAACCGATACAGAATATTGTTACTTACCTGGTGATGATTTTTACACCTATAAAGTAGGTACTGCATTAGCGATACAAGTTCCGTTAGACGGACAAACTTGGGCTGAAGTTAGAAGCACTTTATTAAACGATTGTACTAATGGATAAAAATAATAAACAACTCATTTTTTTGACAAAAACCCAAAAATTAATTTTAAGAAAGTCTTTCACAATTTTAGAAAACAAACAATTATGCAAATCCATTTTATAGCAATTGGCGGTTCTGCCATGCACAATTTAGCAATTGCTTTACACAAAAAAGGAGAATCGATTTCTGGATCAGATGACACTATTCACGATCCTTCAAAATCCAGATTAGAAAAATACGGTTTATTACCTGAAAAATTTGGATGGTTTCCCAATAAAATCACCAAGGAAATAGATGCCATCATTTTAGGAATGCATGCCAAAAAAGACAATCCTGAATTAGTAAAAGCACAAGAATTAGGTTTAAAAATATATTCGTACCCTGAATTTTTATACGAACAATCCAAACATAAAACCAGAGTAGTAATCGGAGGAAGTCACGGAAAAACAACCATAACTTCTATGATTTTACATGTGTTGAATTATTTTGACAAAGAAATTGATTATATGGTTGGTGCACAATTAGCAGGTTTTGAAACCATGGTACACCTCACCAAAGAAAACGATTTTATGATTTTAGAAGGCGACGAATACCTAAGTTCACCAATAGATTTGCGTCCGAAATTTCATTTATACCAACCAAATATCGCTTTACTTAGCGGAATTGCTTGGGATCATATCAACGTGTTTCCTACTTTTGAAAAATACACATCGCAATTTAAAATTTTTATCGATAAAATTACCAATGGCGGAATGCTTGTCTATAATGAAGAAGATTCTGTTTTAAATGAACTAGTAACTACTTCCGAAAAAGTAATAAAAAAATATCCTTATAAAACACCAAAACACCATATTAAAAACGGAATAACCTATTTAGAAACACCATTTGGCGACGTTCCGTTAGAAATATTTGGTAAACATAATTTACAAAATTTAGAAGGTGCAAAATGGATTTGCCAATTAATTGGCATACAAGAAGAAGCGTTTTACGAAGCAATTACTAGTTTTAAAGGTGCAAGTAAACGCTTGGAAAAATTAGCACAGAATTTTAGTTCGGTTATTTTTAAAGATTTTGCACATTCGCCAAGTAAAGTAAAAGCTACAACCGATTCGGTTAAAGAACAATTTGCTAATAAAACACTACTTGCTTGTTTAGAATTGCATACATATAGTAGCTTAAACGCTGAATTTTTAAACGAATATATTGGTGCTTTAGACAAAGCAGATAAAGCAGTTGTTTTTTATTCGCCTGATGCAGTTGCTATTAAAAAATTAAAAACAGTTAGTAAAGAGCAAATATATAAAGCTTTTAATAGAAAAGATTTACTTGTTTTTACCAATCCAACAGAATTTCACGAATTTCTATTTAAGCAAAATTTAGACAACACAGCCTTACTTTTAATGAGTTCTGGCAACTATGGTGGTTTAGATTTTGAAAAAGTAACCAATAAAATAAACAATTAAAAAACATAAATACACAGACACATCATTAATACATTATTACATTGATACATTATTACATTAAAACATTGATACATTAAAACATTGATACATTAAAACATTATTACATTAAAAACATTGATACATTGCTACATTATTACATTGCTACATTAATACATTATTACATTAAAACATTGATACATTATTACATTGCTACATTATTACATTAACACATTGCTACATTAAAAAATAATTATGAAATCAAAAGAAATCGCAAACGGAATTGTCAGAGCAACAGCTATTTTAGTTGGCGTTGTATTACTGTTGTATTTTTTTTATAAAATACAGGCCATTCTTGCATACATTTCTATAGCAGCAGTTGTTGCATTGATTGCTAGACCAATTATTAAGTTTTTAAAAAAGCGATTAAAATTTCGGAATTCCATTGCTGTAGTTACTACAATGTTTCTTTTTGTTTTAATTATGATTGGTTTTATTAGAATGTTATTTCCGTTAATAGAAAAACAAAGCGAAAATTTATCCTTACTCAATAGCGATAAGTTTCAAGCAGACATACAGCATACTTTTAATAATTTAAACGATTATTTTAACACGCGAAACATCAATATTTTTGAACAATTAAAAAGTTTGGATATTGCCTCGCAATTAAATAAATTACCAGATTTAGTAAATTCACTTGTTGGTGCTTTCGGAAGCATTGCTATTGGTTTACTTTCGGTTTTATTTATTTCGTTTTTCTTTATGAAAGACAGTAAATTATTCGACAGAGCCTTACTTACTATTTCACCAAAAGGAAGCGAATTTAAAGTAAAACGCTCGTTTGATAAAATAAAAGATTTACTATCTAGATATTTTATTGGTTTAATATTTCAGATTAGTATTCTATTTATTATTTACACCATTGTATTGAGTATTTTTGGTGTAGAAAACGCCATTGTAATTGCCATTTTATGTGCAACGCTAAATTTAATTCCGTATATCGGACCCTTAGTTGGAGGTTTTTTAATGGTTTTTTTAACCATGACAAGCAATTTATCCTTGGATTTTCAAACACAAATTTTACCAAAAACAAGCTATGTTTTAATTGGATATTTAATTGCACAATTAATAGATAATTTTGTTAGCCAACCTATAATTTTTTCAAAAAGTGTTAAATCGCATCCTTTAGAAATATTTTTATCTATTTTAATATTTGGATCGTTATTTGGTATTTTAGGAATGGTCGTAGCTGTGCCAACTTATACTGCTATTAAAGTGATTTTAAAAGAATTTTTATCGGATAATAAAATTGTACAATCGCTTACTAAACAGCTTTAGTTTTTTAAGATTATATGTAAAAGTTGTTATATTTATTTGCTTTTAACAAAAATTAATATAACTTTACATCACAAAAATGTCGCTTTGGTAAAACTGTAGATATAAAATTGCCATAGCTA
>CAYOWM010000244.1:0-3328 GCA_964407635.1 uncultured Flavobacteriaceae bacterium | reverse complement strand
GATACCATCGCTAAAGAAAAAATAGAATTACAAAAAGTAAAAATGAAAAAGTGGTTAAAAACAAGATTAGAGTTAGATACTTTAATTGTTAAATAGAATAATTTTTTCGTGTAAATATCATAAATATTTAGTATCTTAGCATTTTAAAAAAAAATACTATTTTGACTATTAAAATACATTTTAAAATTTTAATTTATATCTTTCTATTAAGTCAGATATGGTCAAATATAAGCGTAAATTATACTATTTTTTTTTCGGATACATCTGATGTAGTAGTCTGTCATTCCTCAGAAAAGGAAGAGGATAATAATGAAAAAAAAATAAAATTTGAATTTGAAAAAAAGTTTGAGGATAAAATATTATTTTATACAACTTTTATTAATTTATCAAATTACAAAGTAAAACGTAATTTTCTTTACAAAGAAGTGTTTTTTGCTGAAAATTACCTTACTACTTGTACACCACCTCCAGAATTTTCTTAATGAAACGTATAAAATCGTAAACTAAAAGCGTTTATTAAGAATGGTAAACCAATATAAAATAGAGTTTTACCATTAAAAAAAGCACAATAAAATTATAATTAACACAGAAAATACTTTTTGATTAAAAAAGTTATTTTTTAAAACTATCCTATATATAAAATATTGATAAAAGTATAACAAAAAACAAATGAAAACACAAACAAAAATAACACAAAGCAATTTAACACCTCAAATTGCTCATAACATATTGGTAGAAGGTAATATGCGATTTGTAGCTAATTTAAAAGCACAACGAAATTTAAAAGAACAAGTTTTTGAAACTAGTAACGGACAATACCCTTTCGCTGTAATATTAAGCTGTATTGATTCTCGTGTACCTGCAGAACTAGTATTCGATCAAGGAATTGGCGATATTTTTAGCGTACGTGTAGCAGGAAATATAATTAATGACGACGTTTTAGGTTCTATTGAGTATGCTTGTAAAGTTGCAGGTTCTAAAATAGTTGTAGTAATGGGACACACCAAATGTGGAGCTGTTACCGCTGCTTGTAATGGTGTTGAATTAGGTAATATTACGACTCTATTAAGTAAAATTAAACCTGCAGTTAGTAAATATAAAAAAGATAATACTAATTTTACCGACGAAATGATAGAAAATGTTTCCTTGGAGAATGTAAACGTTTCTATTAAAAAAATAACTAAAGAAAGTAGCATTCTTAAAGATATGGAAGCAAATAACGAAATTGAAATTATCGGTGCAATGTATGATGTTAATACTGGTAAAGTAGAATTTTTAAATAACTAAAATGAAAGAAAATAATAAATTCGGATTTAATTTTAAGCACCTAAAAGGTGATTTATTTGGAGGAATAACCGCAGGTATTGTAGCTTTACCCTTAGCTTTAGCCTTTGGAGTAAGCTCTGGTTTAGGACCAAGTGCAGGTTTGTATGGTGCTATATTCGTGAGTTTTTTTGCCGCATTATTTGGTGGAACAAATACACAAATATCAGGACCAACGGCTCCGATGACAGCAGTAAGTATGGTAGTAATTGCAGGAATAATAGCTGCTTTTGATGGCGATGTTTCCAAAGCTTTACCAGCAATATTAGCAGTTTTTTTATTGGCAGGTTTAATGCAAATAGCATTAGGATTAATAGGTCTTGGTAAATACATAAAATACATACCATATCCTGTTGTTTCTGGTTTTATGACTGCAATTGGAATTATAATTTTGGTTACACAAATTTTGCCTTCTGTTGGCTATTATCCTAAAGAAGATATTGAATTTGTAAACCAATTTAAACCTCATGCAGAAGAAACAATACTTGATAATATCTTAAAAGACGAAGCAGGAGAAGGTATGTTAGTATTAGAAGATTTTAAGCAAACCATCTCTAGAGCCGAAAACATTACACAAAATCAAATTTTAGAAAAATCAAAAATTCTTGCAGGAAAGGATGCGTCTGGTGTTTTAGGTTCGATTAAAGTTTTACCTAGAGCTTTGAGCAGTATAAACTGGTTAGAATTGTTATTGGCATTAGGTACAATTATTATTATTTACGGTTTTAAATACATTACAAAAAAAATACCAAGTGCATTAGTTGCATTAGTAGTGATGACTAGTATTGCAATAGGATTTAAACTAAATTATAGACCAATTGAAGAAATACCAAGTGGATTGCCAATTCCTAATTTTACTATTTTTACAGATTTTAGTTTTAGTAGTATATCGCCTTTTATATTTGCAGCCTTAACGTTAGCACTTTTAGGAGCTATTGACTCCTTATTGACTTCGGTTGTTGCAGATAATATGACTAAAACTAAACACAAACCAAATAAAGAATTAATTGGTCAAGGTATTGGTAACTCTATCGGAGCTATTTTTGGCGGAATTCCAGGTGCTGGTGCAACTATCCGAACGGTAGTTAATATTCAAGCAGGAGGAAAAACTAAATTATCAGGAATGGTAGCAGGTGTTTTATTACTTATAATTCTTTTAGCATTAGGACCAGTAGCGTCAAAAATTCCAGCTGCAGTTTTATCTGGAATATTAATCACTGTAGGTATTGGTGTAATGGATTATAAAGGCTTAAAAGCAATACCATATATGCCAAAACCAGAAGTTATTATCATGTTAGTGGTATTAGTACTTTCTTCAATTTGGAATTTGGTATATGCTGTTGGTATTGGTCTAGTGATTGCATCGTTATTATTTATGAAAAAAATTGGTGATTTAACAGCTAAACGCTCCGATGTAAAACCTTTAACAGAAGAAAAACATTGGATAAATGAGAAAAATTTCCCGAAAGAATTGGTAGAAAAAATCTTTGTAAAGCACATTAAAGGACCGTTATTTTTTGGTTCGACTAGTGATTTTCAGCAATTGGCAAAACAAATTCCTAAAACTGCCGAAACGGTTATTATACGTATGGGTAGAATGCAATACATAGATCAGTCTGGTTTGTATGCTTTGGAAGATGTTTTAGTAGATTTAGTGAAAAATAACAAAAAAGTGCTTTTAGTAAATCTTATTGAACAACCAAGATATATGATGGAAAAAATGGATATTATTCCGAGTTTAATTCCAGAAAATCAAATATTTGACGATTTTGAAAGCTGCGTTAAATCACTTTAATTTTATAAAAAAAAACCATTCTAATTTATTAGAATGGTTTTTTGTTTTTTTATAAAAATAAGTTATAAAAATTAATTTCCTTTTTTATAATCTGCCAAAAACTTAGCAAGACCAATATCGGTTAATGGATGTTTTAGTAATCCTTCAATAGCTTTTAAAGGTCCTGTCATTACATCAGCACCAAGTTTAGCACAGTCAATAATATGCATA
>CAYOWM010000243.1:0-3328 GCA_964407635.1 uncultured Flavobacteriaceae bacterium | reverse complement strand
ATACGTAGGAAACGCCATAAACAGCATACCTCCAGCTACAACAAGCCAAACCTCATTTGAATCCCAAAATAAACCAGCTGCTTTTGCGATAACTTCTTTATCTTTTTCTTTTTTTGCTAAAAATAAATGGATAATTCCTGTACCAAAATCGTAGCCATCTAAAATAAAAAAAATAGCTAGAATTACTGCAATAACAATAAACCAATATACTTCCATAATTAATGTTTTTGATTTGGACCTTGATGAATGGTTTTTCCAACCAAAACAAGAAATAATAAACCTAATAATAAATACAATGCAACAAAACCTAATAAGGTAAATAAGGTGTTTCCTGATGAAACAGTTGGCGATACTCCATCAATTGTTTTTAATAAACCATATACTAAATACGGTTGTCTGCCTAGTTCTGCTGTGTACCAACCTGTAATATTTGCAATATACGGAAACGGAATCAAAAAGAACAGTACCCAAAGTAACGGTTTAAATGTATATAATTTTTTTCGCCATAAAAGGAATGCAGCAAAAAACATCACAGCAATAAAAATAGTACCTAAACCAACCATAATATGATACGAATAATAAAGAGCAGGTATGTTACTTGGCAATTCTTCTTTTTTAAATTGATCCATTCCTTTAATTTGTTTATCCCAATCTTGATAGGTCAAAAAACTCAACACATTAGGAACAGCAATTTTATTATCTAACTTTTTTTCACGCATATTTGGTTGTCCGATAAGTACAATTTCTGATCCAGCTTCTTCGGTTTTAAAAATACCTTCCATTGCTGCAAAACTTGCAGGTTGATATTTTGCAACATTTTTTGCATTCCAATCACCTGTAGGAAAAGCAACTAATAAGCTAGATGCAAGTCCGAAAATAACACCTGTTTTTAAAAACAGCTTTCCATAGCTAACATTTTTATTTCGTAAAATATAAAAAGCACCAATACTAGCTACTAAAAACGATGAGGTAACCATAGATGCTAATTGATTATGTAAAAAAGCAGGTATTAGCCACGGATTTTTAAATAATTCTGAAAAATTTTGAAGGACATATTTACCATTTTCTAAAATTTCAAAACCAACAGGATGTTGCATCCAAGCATTGGTTGCTAAAATAAGGTAACCACTTGCCCAAGAACCTAAAAACACTAAAAATCCTGTTAAAAAATGGAGTTTTTGTCCCATTAATTTTTCACCAAAAATAAAAAGTGCTAAAAAAGAGGATTCTAAGAAAAAGGAAAACATGCCTTCCATTGCAAGTGTTTGTCCGATAATTCCACCTGTAAGCTCTGAAAATTTTGCCCAATTTGTTCCGAATTGAAACTCCATCGGAATACCAGTAACCACACCCATTGTAAAATTAACTGCAAAAATTTTCATAAAAAATTTAGCAGCATTGTTATACTCTTCTACCTTATTTCGCAAATATTTCCATTTAAAATATACAATAATCAAGGATAAACCCATTGTTAATTGCGGAAATAAATAATGAAACGTAATGGTAAAAGCAAATTGTAACCTGTCGTAAAATATAATATCTTCCATACTGCAAATTTAAACCTATTTTTTTGATGAAAATGCTACAAATGTAACACTATAGTGTGATAAATGTTGCAATAAACTCTTTCTGCAAAAGATTAAAAAACAAATTTACATTTCTAAATAATTAATGTAAATTTGTATAATTACCAACTAAAAAATATTTCGTGCATAAAAATTACATAAACGTTATTTTACCAAGACCATTAGAAAGGTTATTTACTTACGAAATTACCCAAGCAGAAGCTTCCTTTTTAAAAGTAGGAATGCGTGTTGCTGTACCATTTGGCAAAACAAAAATATACACTGCATTAGTAAACGAAATCCACCAAAACGCACCTATTGGTTACGATGCCAAGCAAATATATCAAATTTTAGACGACAAACCAATTGTAACCGAAATACAATTAAAACACTGGAAATGGATTGCCGATTATTACCTATGTACCCTAGGTGATGTCTTACGTGCAGGATTACCATCTTTATTTTTGCTAGAAAGTGAAACCTTAGTCGTTCGTATAGAGAATTTTACCGATTATCAAAATTTAAACGACGAGGAATATTTAATTTACGAAGCCTTACAACGACAAGCCATTTTAAAGATTGATGAAGTTGTTGCCATATTAGATAAAAAAAAGATTTTGCCTGTTTTAGATTCTTTAATGGAAAAAGGAGTGCTTTCCGTAAAGGAAGAAATTTACCAACAATACAAACCAAAATTAGTAGAATATATTCGTATAAATGATGCGTATAATTCGGAAAATAATTTACACGAATTACTGGATAGTTTGTCAAGAGCTACCAAGCAAAAACAAGCAGTAATGCACTATTATACGCTAGAATCGAAAACTAAAAAACCGATTAAAGTAAAGACCTTACAAGAAATTGCAAAGGTTAGTAAAAACATTATTAAAGCATTAGTTACTAAAAACATTTTTGAAATTTACACCATTCAAGTAGATCGTGTTAATTTTAAAAAATCAAAAGATTCCTTAACGGAATTAACCCATTTTCAAGAAAAAGCACGATTAGAAATAAACGAAAATTTCACAAAAAAAGATATTGTTTTATTTAAAGGTATTACCTCTAGCGGAAAAACCGAAATTTACAGCAAATTAATAAACAAAACCATAAAATCTGGTAAGCAAGTATTGTATTTAGTTCCTGAAATTGGCTTGACCACACAGTTAATTGAACGATTGAAATTATATTTTGGCGATAAAATTTCGGTATTTCATTCTAAATACTCATTAAATGAAAGGGTAGAAGTTTGGAAAAACCTGCTCCATAATAAAGAAAAAACACAACTAATTTTAGGAGCAAGATCATCCATATTTTTACCTTTTACAAACCTAGGCTTAATTGTAATTGACGAAGAACACGAGCAATCATACAAACAATTTGAACCTGCACCAAGGTATCACGCAAGAGATTCGGCAATTGTATTAGCAAAATTACACCAAGCAAAAGTACTATTAGGATCTGCTACACCATCGGTTGAAAGCTATTACAATGCAAAAAATAATAAATACGGACTTGTACGTTTAGACCGACGTTTCGGAAATGTCTTATTACCAGAAGTAGAATTGGTTGATATTAAAGAAAAACATCGCAAAAAAAGAATGACAGGAAACTTTTCGGATAGAATGATACTGTTAATTCAAGAAGCCATAAACGAAAAAGAGCAAGTAATCATTTTTCAAAACCGACGAGGATTTGCTCCTATTGTTACTTGTAATACTTGCGGTGTTTCTCCTGAATGTCCAAACTGCGATGTAAGTTTAACC
>CAYOWM010000242.1:0-3353 GCA_964407635.1 uncultured Flavobacteriaceae bacterium | reverse complement strand
TTAGTGATAAATTGAAAGGTAAGTGCCTTGAAATCCGCAACTACGCTTACACAAACCGTTGCTAAAGTTCATCATCAATACAGGTATTTTATGTCAAAAAAAATAAAATTTCTTTATTGAATTGTTTTGCTGGTCTAATCCCCAACTTTTATAACTGACCTTATTAAATTTACATAATAAGTATTTAATAGTTTGATTTACTGTATTTTAATTAAAAAAATAATAATATAGTGGTGAATTTTATGGTTTAGAATCTTTTTTTGTGTAATAAGTTGCCGTTTGCATCGTAGGATTTCCAAGTGCCAACCTGTTTTCCTTTTCTAAATTTACCAGAAAGTTTTACTTCGCCATTTGGATAATATTCTTTGTACCTGCCATGTTTTAAACCGTTTTTATATTTTGCGAAAATATGGATTTTCCCGTTTTTGTATTTGGTTGTAAATTCTTTAATATCTAAGTCTTTCGGATATATTTTTTCAACAATAAATAAATCCTCTGGTTTGGTATTTAATATATTGTTTGTCTCGTTTGTTTGTGTAGTTTTTGGTTCTTTTTCTACGGTAATTTCTTTAAATTGAGCTTTGTTTTTTACAATTTGTGGGTCTTGGTAATTAATAATAAATTTACTTTCAAACATATTTACATAAGGCGATAACTGAAAACCTATTTGCGGAAAGCAAATAATATAATCTTTGTTTTGTTTTAGTTTTAATTTGGTGTTATTATCGGCAAGTTGAAATAAGCTTTTGTATAAAGTTGCAGTATTAATGTACGAGCAAACACTAGATTTTTTTTCAAAATTAGATTTGAATTTTTTGTAATCTTTCGCTTTTATTAAAACTTCGTTATTTTCATAATCATCAATAATATTTTTTAGCGTGTTTGGATAGTTGCTAAAAACTACATAATCATCAATATAGGTAAAATATGGTTTATCAAATTCTTTAAAAAAATCCCCTAGAAATAGTTTAAAAAATCCTTTAATGGATAAATAATTTATTTCGTGTTTGTTGTATTCTATGGTTTTAAATTTTACAGGAGTTCTTTTTTTAATTTGCTTTAAAACGTAGTTTAAATTCTTTTTTGCATTATCTATATCTTTCACTTTGATAACTAATGCGGTTTCATTTTTTAAATTACTGTATTTTGCCGATTGCATTTGTAATATTGCAATTTCGCTTCCCATCCAATTAATAAAGTTCTTTTTTAAATCGATGTTTAAAAAATTTTGCACTTTGTCTAAATTATTTTGATAGATTTTATAGGATTTGGAATTTTCTTTTTGCACTTCCTCAAAATTAGTGTAAAATTCCGAAAAGCTATCAAAAGCAAAACTCATATAAATTGCCGTTCTTTTAGGAGCAATTTTATCAATAGTTCGGATTTCTTTTCCTGATTTTTGTAAGGCTTTTAGATAATTTGACGTGCTTTCGTTGGTGTTGGTAAAGCCATTTGCATAAATGGTATTTTTGTTTTTAAAATCAAAACTAAAACCAGAATACAATAGAGTATTGCTTATTAGTTTTACCGTTTCGGTAGGTTTGTCAGAAAAATAATACATGTAATTATCCAAATATTTATACTGAATAAATAGTCTAAATAAATCGTCGTATCCTACTTTTTTCTTTACTTCAATAAAGTTTAAATCTCTACCAATAATTGGTTCTGAATGTTGGTCAATAGATGCTTCTACAAGTGTATGTGTGTACGATGCTACAAGTTGGTTTTTTATAAAGGTAAGGTACAGTGTTTCTCTGGATTTTTTATCATAAATCTCATTAATTGTAAAGTTGTGGTATTTTCGTTTGCTGAATTTAAAGTTTTTTGAAACAAATTTTCCGATATTATTTTTTAAGATATTTAAACGAGAAATTTTCTGTAAATCTACGGTAAATAATAAACCATATTTTTTTTTTGAAATCATATGAACCGAAATTAAGGTAGAACGATTACCTATTATATCAAATATTTTTTTCTTTTCATGAAAAACGCCATCTAATTCATTTAAACTGCTGGTTAAGTCTTTAAAATAGGCATTTGTTTGCAGGTGTTTCCAAACATCGGATTTGCTTATTTCATCCCAAGTATCGATAGGTTCTTGTGTTTCTATTATAAAAACGGCATCTTTAGGAACTAAATAAATGCCTTGTAACGTATCATCTTGTGGTGTTAAAAATATGTATAATTGGTATGCTATAAAACTAATTACGAGTAAAATAAGGATTTTAAAGATGTTTTTTTTAGTCATAGTTAGTGGTTTTTATTTTGTAATTAGTTGGTTGTTAGTTTATAATGTGCTTTTTGATTTAAAATCTATTTAACGAAAAATTAATAAAAATATTAAATAAATAACGCTATTTTTATCCAAAAATAAAATGGCACTAATTTTGTGTAAAAATAAACAATAAATTGGATACCTAAAAAAAATGAAATCGGAATGTAAACTATTCCGAATTAAACAAAATAAAAAATGAGGCAGTTACTATTTTTATTCTTATTTTTGGTCGTAGCCGTAGGTTATAGCCAAGATACGATTGTAAAAAAAACAAATCCTTTTTCGGATGCTGCAATGGGACATTTTATCAACGCACAAATAATTCAAAAAAAATTAGAGGTAGATAAAAATGCTTCCGATTTATCGTATTTATTTGGTACTAAAAAGAAAAAAAATCAGATAGATTTTAATCCAAATATTCAAAATTATTTTAAAAAAGAACCAAAAAAAAGTATTTTGGAAATTCCTAAAATGGATGATGATGTTGTGGTAATCAAACACTTTAACGGAAAAAATACTACTAATAAAAATTTTAAAACCGAACAATATCTTGGTACTATTGAAAGCAATACCAAATTTGTACGTATTGCATATCGCGATTTTGGTTTAGTAGATGGCGATCGTGTTAAAATTTATTTAGATAAAGTGCCTGTTGCAGCAAATGTTACTTTAGATGGTGGTTTTTATGTTATTCGTATAGATTTGAATTCAAAAGGTTTTCATCGTATTGATATTGAGGCTTTAAATCAAGGGATTTACGGTCCGAATACCGCAGAATTTGTGGTGTATGACGATAAAGGAAACGCTATTTTACACAAAGCTTGGGAATTATCTAAAGGAGCAATTGCAACTTTAGGAATTGTTAGACGTTAATTATGAAATATCTATTTATCTTTTTGTTTATTTTTATTAGTTACACCTTACAAGCACAAAGTTTGTATGTCGTACAAAAAGGCGATACTTTTACCAGTATTTCTCAAAAAACAGGTATGAGTATAGCAGAATTACGCGAACTAAACGCATACTCTAAAAATAATACATTGCAAGTTGGTACAACCATATTTGTAAAATATTTAAA
>CAYOWM010000241.1:0-3395 GCA_964407635.1 uncultured Flavobacteriaceae bacterium | reverse complement strand
TTGGTTAATTAATAAAGGTAAATCGCGATACGATTGAATCCATTTTCGGTAAGAATCCCAAATTATCGTTTCAGAAGTTGGTCTAATAATTAATTCTTCTTCTAACTTTGCATTTTCATCGACAACAATATTTCCATCCGCACCATTTTTTAAGCGATAATGAGTAACTACGGCACATTCTTTTGCAAAACCTTCTACATGGTTTGCCTCTTTACTAAAATACGATTTAGGAATTAACAACGGAAAATACGCATTTTGATGACCAGTTTCCTTAAATTTTTTATCTAATTCTGCTTGTACTTTTTCCCAAATTGCATATCCGTAAGGTTTAATTACCATCATACCTCTTACACCTGAATTCTCTGCTAAATCTGCTTTAACAACTAGCTCATTATACCATTTTGAATAATCCTCGCTCCTTTTTGTTAACTTCTTGCTCATTTTTAATTGTTTGGCACAAATATTGTGATTATTTTTTTAATTAATTTTATGTTGCAAAACTAATTTATTTTTGTAACTTTATACAATAAAATATTAAGATAATGAAAAACTTAACACAACATCTTTCAAAATTTAAAAGCCTTTTAGTTATTATTGGTTTTACGTTTAGCTTAGCATCGTGCAGTTCGTACCAAAACACAACTGCTGATAATGATGGAATTTACGATATTCCGACAACTAAAAAAGAACAAACTACCACAGAAACTGTAGCAAAAAAAGAAGTTCCTACAACAACAAAAAGTAGCAAATACGAACATTACTTTAAAAAGAAGGCAGCACAATTAAATATCGATGAAAATGAAATATTTACCGATGCCGATTCTTACGCTTCCGATCCAGATGAAGAACTCTTAGAGAAAGATGCAACAGATTTTTCATATGAAAGTCCTTCTTGGGAAGATACAGACGATGTAGAAATTAACATTCATAATTATGGTTTTTACAGTCCATACTATTACAATTGGTATAGACCGTACAGACCTTATTATTCTAGTTTGTATTTTGGTTTCAACTCTTTTTCCTTAGGATTTGGCGAATATTGTTCACCTTATTATTATGGCTATAACAGTTTTTATAACCCATATTATTATTCACCTTATTACTATTCACCATATTACTATCCATACTATGGAAATTACTACTACAATCCATATCGATATAGAAACCATACTTACGGTAGAAGATATGCTAATAATACTAATAGATATACAAACCGAAGTAGTGTAAACCGATCTAGAGCAAGAAGCATTCGAAACACAAATACAACAACTAGAAATATCCGAAATCGTTCAACCTCAACTAGAGTCAGAGGCATTCGCAATAATACATCAAGAGTAAGAACTACTTCACCTAGACGTAGCACTAGCACTAGAACTACTTCGCCAACGAGAACACGTTCTACAAGAACAAGAAGTTCGCATTCGTCACCATCTCGATCGTACAGAAGTCCCTCTACTAGAAGAACCTCTAGTTCCAGTTCAAGAAGTACTTCATCTAGAAGAAGACGCTAATACTTCGGTTTAAAATTATATACTAATTAGTGAATTTCTTCACTATAATACCCAAATACGCATAAAAATGAAAAAATTACTTTTTACTATAAGTCTTTTAAGCATTTTAACTAGCCTAAAAGCACAAACTATTGGATACGATAAAGAAGCAACACTCTTTTCAACCGAAAACATTAAAGGAACTGCACGTTTTACAGGAATGAGTGGTGCTTTTGGAGCTTTAGGAGGAAATTTATCCGCCACAGATATCAATCCTGCTGGTTTAGTAACCTTTAAAGATTCAGAAGGTACATTTACACTTGCAAACCAAAGCAGTACAACCGATGCCTCGTACTTTAACACAAAAACTACTGCTAGTAACGATAAGTTAGATTTTTCACACGCTGGACTTGTCCTTATTTTTGAAAATGATACTGAATATTGGGATAAATTCGCTTTAGGAGTTAATTACACTGTTGTAAATAATTTTGAAAATTCGTATATTACTAAAGGGAATAGCGGTATTTCAGAATACAACGTAGATCCTTTTTTAAATTTTGATAATGATGACACGAACGACATATTCTACAATCATGTTAACAGTCAATATTTTATAAACACCACTAGTGGCACAAATACTAAAGGAACTTTTTCTATTGCAGGAAGATACGATAAAACTATTTCGTATGGTTTTTCGTTTGTTACACATACCATAGATTATTCACAATCCATTCGTTTTAAAGAGTCTAATGATGATACTAGCGGAAACACATTAGACGCAACTTTAAACCAAGCACTAGCCATTACTGGCGAAGGTTATGGCTTTAATTTCGGACTAATTTACAAACCTGAAGCACATATTAGACTAGGTTTAGCATACGAATCGCCAACTTGGTACAATTTAACCGAAGAATTTCAAGAAACTACAGATATTTCATTAAGTAATACTAACAACACTTACACTGAAACACCTGATTTAGGAACTTTTGACTACAAAATGAAAACTGCAAGTAGAATTACAGGTAGTTTTGCATATATTTTTGGAAAACAAGGTTTAATCAGCTTAGATTACAATCGAAAAAGTTATAGTTCGGTAAAAGTAAAACCTACAACAGAATTTAATATTGAAAATACAACCATTAAAGAGGATGTACAAGATACCAATGAGTTTAGATTTGGTGGAGAATACCGCTTTAAAAATTTACGATTCCGAACTGGGTTTCACACCGAAGACAACCCATATAAAAATATAAATGCAAAAACAGAAGGATACTCCTTTGGTTTTGGAATTAAATTTTCAGAAAAGACAAACTTAGACTTATCTTACGACAAAACGACTAATGCAGATACATATAGCTTTTTACAAAAAGAAGATACTAGCTTAAACATAACAAACTCTAGAATAAGTGCTACAATAACTATAAAACTATAACACACAAAGCAACAGTACCTTATACAAAAAAGCCTCGGAAATACAAAACTCCAAGGCTTTTTTTGTACTTTAATATTTTTTTGTATATTTACCTCATAAATAACAAATTAACTAAACTGATGCTATAAATGAAAAAAATTCTTGCAATTATTACATTTTTGTTATTCCTCATTCTATTGTGGTACACCAAAACTACTTACCAAGAATGTTGTGAAAACAATAAAGAAACCGTAATCGAAAAACCTTTAAAAAAACCAACAGAGACAACAAAGGAAACGCCATTAACCGATCCACTAATTTATCGCTGGAACGAATCCGAAGCAATTACCAATAAATTATGGAATGCCGAAAAAAACAAAATTATAAACGGAAAATCCGAAGGTAAAATTTTACAAATTATCGCTCCGTATTTTAAAGACGAATCTAAAAATATTGGTATTGCTAGAGCAAAATCTGCTTTTTCAAAGCTGAAT
>CAYOWM010000240.1:0-3402 GCA_964407635.1 uncultured Flavobacteriaceae bacterium | reverse complement strand
ATTATTTTTCCACCTTTGTCTATTATAGATAAAGGTTGTGGTTCGTTCCTTTTAGTTTTTATATTAACTTGTTTAGGATGGATTCCTGGAGTGTTAGCAGCTTTAATTATTTTGAATAAATCTACCTGTTAACAAGGTTTACTTTTCCATATCTTTAGCAAATAAATCGGTAAATGCTTGTGGTAGTATTTCTAAAATATCTCTAGCGATAAATGTTTCGTAAACTTGTGTGCTTAGTGCAATATCTGCGGTTTTTCCGTGTAAAAATACGGCAATAATACTTGCGTCAAAACTAGTGTAACCTTGTGCTAAAAGACCAGTAAGCATACCAGTTAAAACATCGCCACTTCCTGCGGTTGCTAATGCAGGATTACCTGTTTGGTTAAAGTATATTTTATCTTTAAATGCAATTGCAGTAAAATGTCCTTTTACAATTAAAATTACAGCATACTTTGTGCTAAAAGATCTGATTTTTTCTAGTTTTTCAAAATCGTTTTTCCACTTTCCTATTAGTCGTTCTAATTCTTTAGGATGTGGTGTTAAAATGCTATTTTTAGGAATATGTTTTAGTAAATCCTTATTTTTTGCAAGAATATTTATAGCATCGGCATCTATTACTAAAGGTATTTTATTTGCTTTTAAAAATTGTGTAAATCCTTTTTCTGTTTTTTTGGATATTCCCATTCCTATACCAATTCCGATAGCGTTTGGTTTAGTTTTAAAATTAAAATGTTCCAGTTCATTTTCCGAATCTACCTCTACCATAACTTCCGGAATTGCAGTTTGCAAAATGGTATAGCCACATTTTGGTATATAAGCTGTAACAAGCCCAGAACCAATTTTTAAACAAGCTTTTGAAGCAAGTGTAGCAGCTCCTATTTTACCAAAACTTCCTCCGATAATTAAACTATGACCAAAATTTCCTTTATGCGAAAATTTATTGCGAAATTTATATTTGTGTAAAATATCTTGTTTTTCAATTACTTGAAAGTTCGTTTTTTGATTTTGAATAAATTCTTGGTTTAATCCTATAGAAATAACTTCGGTATTAACCGAAAAAAGTTCATTTTCTGGTAGGAAAAAAGCAAGTTTTGGTGTTTCAAAAGTTAGTGTTTGAAATGCTTTTATTACTAAATTTTTATCTAAAATTGGTCTATCTACAAATAAACCACTTGGAATATCTATGGATAGTATGTACGCATTAGATTGGTTAATGTGTTGTATGGTTTCTTTAGCTATTCCGTTTGGTGATTTGTTTAAACCTATTCCGAATATAGCATCTATAACCATATCATTTTCCGAAATTGTAGGCAAATCACTTGTTGTGTTAATGGTTTTTGGCCATAAACCTAATTCTTTTAATCTTTCGTAGTTTTTTAAGAAGTCATTGGTTCTTTTTTCGCTAAAATTTACGATATATACCTCTATGTTATAACTGTGTTTTTTTAACATTCTGGCAATAGCCAAACCATCACCACCATTATTACCTATACCACAAAATACATGTATTGGTATTGGATTTCCTTGCAATCGGTTGTGAATCCAATCAAAGCATTGTTTACTTGCGTGTTCCATTAAATCTAAGGAAGTAATTTGCTTGTTTTTTATGGTAGTTTTGTCTGCTTTTTTTAGCTGTTTTTGGTTTAAAATTTTTTGCATCGGTTTTTATGTAAAATACGAGTATCAAAGATACATAAAGTTTATGGAGCAACAAAGATAATTTGCTTACTTTGATGAAGCAATAGCATACAACAATACTTTTTTATTTGCCTTTAAAATGGTGTCTAAGCTATCTAAAAAGTTGATAGAAACGGTTGGACAACCAAAACTTGTTCCGATTGCTTTCGGATACACACTTTGATTAGGAACACCAGACCAAGCATGTAAGACTACTACTCGTTTTCGCATATTGCTATTCGTTTTTTCTAAGCCATTTAGCCAGTATTTATAATGTTTTCCCCATTTGCTATACGCACGTTCTGAAACAAGTGAAAAACCTAAAGACGAACAATGACTTTCATTTGTGTTGCTAAATACAGTAGCAAACATCGGATTATTTTTTCCTTTTCCGTCACCATGACATACCAATCCTTTTTTTAGAATTTTATTTTTTTTTAAATCTATCACAAAAAAACGATTCAAACCACTATGTAAAGAATAATCAATCATAAATGCAACATCTTTATTATAATGATGTTTTGTTGCATATTTTTTTATGGTTAAAATTTCTTTTTTATAATCTTTTGCCGATTTTATTTGTGTTTTTTGTTTTGTGCAAGTTGCTAAAAGTAATAGAGAAAATATAATTAATATTCGCATAAATGTTGGCTTAGTTACTTTTTTATAACGGTATAAAAATGATAATATTCTATTTTATAGTAATAGTTTATTTTTAGTCTGACCACACGATACAGTCGTGCGATAGCAGAGCTTTGTGGTAGTAAAGGTACAAAATATATAGCATCTAGATTTTTAAACTGGTATTAGTCTTACTCTTTTTACAAAGAAAAACTTTTTTGTTTAATTGGTTTTTTATAAAATTCTGAAGCGTCACCACTAAACACAGCTTAGCGGAGAGATATAGAATTTATTTAAAGAGGATTTTAACTACAATAAATATCATATAAACAACAAAACTGCCCATAAAGAACAGTTTTTTGTGGTATATTAAAGTGGTATATTAAAATAGTTAATTCACTACATTAAATTCAATATTTTCAAACACTCCTTCAGTTAAAGAAATAGTTTGTGGTGTAGATTCTGTAACACCTTCAAAATCACTATCTTTAGTGTAAGTTCCTGAAAATTCACCTGATATTTTATTATTGTTACAGTTTGTAACTTTAGCAAACTCTGTGGTGTCAAAAGGAGAATCATCGTCTGGAAAATGAACTTGATAAGTATTTCCATTGAACTTGTAAGATATCCAAATAATTACTTCTCTGTTACTAGTATCACTATTTCTGTAATCTCCTTCTCCCATACAATTTGAATCATTATCATGTTCTGCAATTGCAAAAGTGAATTTGTACTGGTCATTTTCGGCATAAAAAGTTAATACTGCACCTTGCGTCGCACCATTTGTTTGATGGATTAAATTACTATTACTTATTGTGTTTGCTTCAAAAAACTCACCATTGATTTTTCCTTTAAAAACAGCACTGGCATTATCTTCACTTCCTGAATTATCCGAAGCACAAGAAAAGATCAATGTTAAGCTAAATAGTACTAATAAAATTTTTTTCATGATTAATTATTTTAAATTTATGACTGTAAATATAATAAATTAATCTTAACCCGAAAAATTCATACATTTTCTATTACAAAGCCAAACTACCTACTATATTTGGGTCAGTTATAAAAGTTGGGGATTATCAAAACAATTCAATAAAGAAATTTTAT
>CAYOWM010000239.1:0-3409 GCA_964407635.1 uncultured Flavobacteriaceae bacterium | reverse complement strand
GTTCTAAAGAATTTCGTACCAAAGAAGGTAGAAAAAAAGCATATAAAAATTTAATTGATAATAATATTGATGCCTTAGTACTTATCGGAGGTGATGGTACTTTTACAGGAGGAATGGTTTTTAACAAAGAATATGGTTTTCCAGTAATCGGAATTCCTGGTACGATTGATAACGATATTTTCGGTACAAATTATACTATTGGTTACGATACAGCACTTAATACAGTTATTGATGCAATTGATAAAATACGCGATACAGCAAGTTCGCATAATCGCTTATTTTTAGTTGAAGTTATGGGTAGAGATGCTGGTTTTATCGCTTTAAATAGCGGAATTGGAGCAGGAGCAGAGGAAATTTTAATTCCAGAAGAGGATTTAGGTTTAGACAGATTGCTACACTCTTTAAAAAGAAGTCGCAGAAGTGGTAAATCGTCTAGTATTGTAGTGGTTTCCGAAGGAGATAAAACAGGGAAAAATGTTTTTGAATTAGCAAATTATATTGAACAAAATTTATCTTTCTATGAAGTGCGTGTTTCTGTTTTAGGACATATGCAACGTGGTGGAGCTCCGTCGTGTTTTGATCGTGTTTTAGCTTCTAGGCTTGGTGTTAAAGCAGTAGAATTATTACTCGATAATATTGATAATGTTATGGTTGGTTTTGTTAATAATCAAGTGGAAACTGTACCGTTAGAAAAAGCCGTAAAAGGAAAACATACAATTAATAAAGAGTTGTTGCGTATATCCGATATTTTATCAGTTTAACTAAATTTATTAAGAGAGTGGTAAATTTTGCATTTAAAAATTAGCACGTAATTGAATGCTTCCTACGTGAATAGTTTTTGAACTTTCCGATTTTCTACCGTTGTAACTTAAATTTAGATTTAAAAAACTATTTATCTTTTTTTGAATTAACAACATCCAAGTATAATTTTTTCCATTTTGTAAACCTTCTAACATTTGAAATGCAACGGCAGAATTTATATTACCGTTAAATTTATTGTTAATTACATTAAAAGCACTTTGCAAAGATAGTGCATTATTTTTGCGATATTTTAATAGAATTCCGTAATTTGTAGCAGCTAAATTTTCGGTGTTACCAATAGTATTTTCTTTTGTTTGCTGTTTAAAATTTACACCAAAATGTATAAATTTATTTTGCAAATACGTAATTTTTCCTTCGTATTTAGTGCTATTTATTCTATAATTTCGTTGTGTAAAATTTTGATAAAAACTAGTGTTTATATCGCTTGAAGTAGCTATATTTAGCAACCATTGTTTTTTGTATAAATGCGAAAAATCTATCTGAAAATTTTCTAAGTTATTTTCTTGATTTCCTGTTATGTATGTTGTTTTATTTTTAGAATTACTATACGATAATATTGTTGAGTAATATTGTTTTCCTCTATTAAAATACAAACTGTTTTTAAAATTAGATTGTAAAGCTAAGTTTGTTTCGGAGTTTATGGCAAACGGATTTAAACGAATTAAACCGCTTTCTTGTAAATGTTTGCTGTCTAAACTATACGAAGTTTGGTTTATAAAATGAGAAAGTATTTTTGTAAAGTTGGATTTTCCGTTTTGTAAACTCGAAAAATTCAAATTTAAGCTAGTATTCATTTTATTTTGATTGGTTTTTATAAAACTAATTGTAGGTAAGGTAACTCGTAAATAATTGGCTTGATCTTGAAATGCTGCAACTTCAAATTCATCTAATTCTGGAATTTCATTTTGGTTGTAATCAATCCATTGGTAATAGCCTTGTCCTGTTTCTACCTTGATATAAGCAAAATCTTGTTTTGGTAAATTACCAGAACTTGTTTCGTATATTGTTGAGAAATTAACCACATTTTTAAATAAATTTTGTCGGTAATTTAAACGTGTATTGAGCGCTTTAATATTGTCGTTATTTGTATGCGATGTATTGATTTCGTAGTTTGTAAACAAACGTAAATTAGCATTTTTATTTTTTATAATTTGCGAATCTATATAGAAAGCATCTGTTTTTTGCACTTGTTTTAAACGATTGGATTGTAAGCTGTCATTTGCTCTAAAATGATAACCAATTTCTAAAAATAGTTTATTTTTATCGCCTATTCCTGCATAATATTTTGTTGCAGTATTTGTAAAGCTTAAATTATTTAACATATTGGTTAATATATCTTTACGTTTATTTTGTTCGGAAGTATATTCTATACCAATCCATTTTGTATGGTTTTTGTATCGTATTTGGTTGTTGGTTTGTAAATAGCTTGTTTTTTCTTGGTTTGAACTACTTTTTAAAAAGCTAGAAGTTGTATTAAAATTAAAATTTTTATATTGAAAACCAGATTGCAATTGCTGTTTAATACCTTTAAATTCGTTTTTAATTTGTAAATTTTCTGCAAGGTATTTTGTGTTAAAAATACTATCTTTTTTTAAAATAATTCCTCCTTTTACTGCTGTTTGGCTTTCGGTTGTATTTTGTAAGTTCCAATTTCTGTAAAATTCTACTTGCTGAATTCGTTCTACAGAATTAAAATTTTTATTTAATATTTCGGCACCTAAAACACTTTGTACTTTCCATTTTTTATCGATTAAAATGTGTGAATAGTCTATTTTTCCTGCATAACCAGTATTGTCTGTTTCGTCTTTATTTGAAAACAAATTTTTATCGTAGTTACTAAAAGCAATTTCCGAATGTATTGTTATTTTTTTATTTGGATTAAAATGCGATTCCAAACTAACAACTTGTAAACTGTTGGGAGCTTTTAACGGAATAATAGGTTCGTATTCGCCTTGTTTTACTCCAGATATAGGAGCAATATATTGGTATATTTTTCCGATAGCAATAATTTCTTGAATTTGATAATTTCCTTTATTTTTACCAACATAGGTAAAGGTTGTTTGGTATAATTCTTGGTTTGGATCTGTAGAATGTTCAAATATTTCTATGCCATTTACGGTGGTTTTTTTATACAAAATTTTATTTGTGTCGTATTCTGTTAATACTGCATTGGTTGCAAACATTGCAGTTGTATCATCACCAGCATTTGCTAAAATTTCTTTTTGTAGCTCGTTTAAATTTTGCTGTAATTCACTATTTTTTGCATCACCTTCGTGATACATACGTAAAGTAATGTTGGATTTTTTTGTTGCATAGTTAGCACTATTAAAACTTACAAATCGTGTGAAATTTTGGTCGCTAATTTGAAATTCTACATAAATTCGCATAGTTGCATTTATCGGGAAAGTTGGATTAAAAGTAATTTCTGCTGTATTGTAATCTATGGTATAATCGTTATCTTTTCCTCTTTTTATTGGCAAACCATTTACATAAACAGTTTCCGAATTTTCAATAAGTAAGTAATAGGTGTTTTCTAAACTAGTTATTTTGTAAGGTCCTTGATTAGCATTTTGTGCTTGAATATTGG
>CAYOWM010000238.1:0-3421 GCA_964407635.1 uncultured Flavobacteriaceae bacterium | reverse complement strand
GTGTACAATTTTGGTTAAATCGTATCTAATTTTTTACGTTTTCCTATTTTTTTAAATTGCGTTGGTGTTAAACCAGTAATTTGCTTAAACTGTTTGGACAAATGTTGCGGACTACTATAATCTAATTCATACGAAATTTGACTTAAAGTTAATTCGTTATAGGTTAATAATTCTTTTACTCTTTCAATTCGTTGTTCTATAATATAATGCTCTATGGTTTTGTTTTCAATTTCAGAGAATAGTTTACTTAAATTGGTATAGTCCATTTTTAATTGATTTGCGATATATTCTGAAAAATTTTGATATAGTGGTTTTTCTTTTTCTTGATGAATAATCTCAATAATTATTAATTTTATTTGATTAATTATTTTTTGATTCGTTTCTTCTACAATCTCAAATCCATCATTTTTAAGTACTCTATTTAATTTTTCTTTATCTTTTATTGATAATTTATTGTCCAAATAAATTGCACCTAAATCAACCCTTATAAAATCTATATTATTTTTTATAAGTTCTTGAGTAACCACTTTAATACATCGGTTACAAACCATATTTTTTATATTAATTTTGATGCTCATTATTTTTTAAATATTATTTAATTAACTAAATATTCAATTTTAGCTTTGGCTAGATATGCTTTTTTAGTTGCTTTAATTTCCATTAATTGAAAGCGTATTTTTTGTAATTGTAATCGCAATATTTTATCATAGTCAAGTATTCCTGTTTCGTAGGCTTTTAAATCTACATTAATGGCTCTTTGTATTTCTGTTTTATTTTTTTGAGCTGCTACTACGGTTAAAATAGCGTTATCCAAATCTAATTTTGCTTGATCTACAGCTATTTTTAATTGTACTTTTTGAGTTTCTAACTCATCGGAAAGCATTTGTTTTTTAATTTTAATTTGCTCAAATTTAGATTTGTATTTCTTTTTATTAAATAACGGAATTGAAATGGATACTTTAGGCATTACAATATCTTTTCCGTTTTGAATAGGATTTATATCGTCATATTTTTCTACTAGAATATAATCTAATCCAACAGTTAATTTTGGTTTTTCGCTAATTTTTACAAGGTCATTTTCGGCTTGATACACCTTTTCTTTTTCTAATGTTTTTTGTAAAATTGGATGATTTTTTATTTGCATATTCAAAATTAATATGTCTAAAACACTCAAACTATCGACAATATTTAAAGCAGTATTTTCGTCTTGTTGCAATAATTTATTAAAATTTTTAGATAGTATTTCTAAGCTGTTTAAATTTTGAAACATTTTACTATGTAATTCGTTTTTTTGTACGCGAATTCGCAAAACATCACTCATTGTAGCACGATTATTTTCTAATGCTGCAAGTGCCATATTTTCATACGTTTTTAAAATTAGTTTGTTATCTTTTAAAATATCGGTCGTAGCCTTTTGCTGGTAAATTTGATAATATGCTTTTTTTACTTGGTAAATAATTTCTTTTTCGGATAGGTTTACATCGTATTTTTTCAATGCTGCTTTTGCATTTGCAAAATTTCGTTTTGCATCTAACTCACCAAACCAAGGCAACTTTTGATTTACACCAACTTTAAATATTTGCGAACCAACTCGTGTTTCTGGTGTAAGTGCAAATCCTCCTGCATTAAATGTAGTATTTTCATAACTTGCAACTTCATTTGCTTTTTCCTTTTCTAAATCGTATAAAGCATTTTGCACTTTAATATCCGAATTATTTTTTACTGCGACATCTATATAATCTTTTAGTGTCTGACTATAAGTAAAAAATGAAAAGTGAAAAATAAAAAATAATCCAATTATTTTTCTCAATGAAAAATGAAAAGTGAAAAGTGAAAAATTTTCTTTATTTGAAAATAATCTTGAAAAATTTAATTTTACTATGTTTTTAATTATATCCATTATAATTTTTATTTTTTTAGTTTTTATTGTGCATAATTCTTAATTCATAACTCATAATTCATAACTCATAATTCATAACTCCTAACCCCTAATTCATAACTCCTAACCCCTAATTCATAACTCATAATTCATAACTCATAATTCATAACTCATAATTCTTAATTCATAATTCACAACTCTCTTAATGTTTTCCATCATCAAAAACCTCTATGGTTACTTCTTTTTCTATTAAATCGGTAAATTTACCTCTATATCTAGTTGCTTTTACTAAATGGTTGTCAATCCAATGGTAATTTCCTCCTCGTGGTTTTCCCATTAAAATACTGTGGTATTTAAAGCCGTTTTCTTTTAGCCAACGCTCTGTATATTCGCGATGTTCTTCGGTACGTGATGTGAAAAAGCAGATTATATGTCCTTCTTCATACCAACGATTTAATGTTGCTAAGGCGTCTGGATATGCTTTTGCAGTAAGCATTCGTTCAGGCTCTTCATTAGGAATATCATCGCAAATAGTTCCGTCAATATCAATAAGGTAATTTTTTACACCTTCTTGTAAAATCGGACTAAGTGTTTTTCCTTCTTTATCGGTTATTTTTTTTAATTCTTTTGCCATAGTAATTTTATTCGTCTTTCCAGTTTAATCTATCCATTTGGTTGTATTGCCAAGGAGCTCCATTATTTTCAATATTGGTCATCATCATATTTAACTCTTGTGGAGCTGCGGATTGTTCCATTACTAAATATTGACGCATTTGCATGATAATATCTAACGGACTAATATTTATCGGACATTCTTCTACACAAGCGTTACAGCTAGTACAAGCCCAAAGTTCTTCTGGAGTAATATAATCGTTTAATAGTTGTTTTTGATCGTCTTTAAACGAACCATTTGTATCGATATTTTTACCAACTTCTTCTACACGATCACGAGTTTTCATCATTATTGCTCTTGGCGATAATTCTTTACCTGTAATATTTGCAGGACAAACGGAAGTACATCGACCGCATTCTGTACAAGTATAGGCGTTTAAAATGTTTGTCCAGTTTAAGTCAAAAATATCCGATGCTCCAAATTTTTCAGGCACTTCACCTTCGGCAGGTTCTTCTGGTATTGCATATGGATCTGCGTTTGGATCGAGCATCATTTTCACTTCAGTTGTAACATTTTTATCGTTTGTAAATTTCCCTTTAGCATCTAAATTAGCATAATAGGTATTAGGGAAAGCTAATAAAATATGTAGGTGTTTGGAATAGTATAAATAATTCAGAAAGATAAAAATACCAATAATATGTAACCACCAAGCACTGCGTTCAATTAGTATTAGGTTTGCTTGTGATAATCCTGAAAGTATTGGTGCAAGATATTGGCTTACAGGAAAACTTCCTGCGTGTATATAATGTTCGGAATTTAATTGCTGCAGGTTGTAATCTGCTGTGTTCATTACTAAAAATAAACTCATTAGTATCATTTCAAAGTATAAAATATACAAGGCGTCATTTTTTGGCCAAGATTTCATTTCT
>CAYOWM010000237.1:0-3442 GCA_964407635.1 uncultured Flavobacteriaceae bacterium | reverse complement strand
CACCCCTAGTTTTATACTCCTTTCACTCATAATTTCAAATATTTTTTAAAATTTAAAGTATGAAAAAATATGTTTTTACCTGTAAATTTCATTAACCCGAAAAATTCATACATTTTCTATTACAAAGCAAAGACCTACTATAATTAAAAATGCTCAAAATTGGGCTACAATTATTTCTATAAAAAATTCCTGTGCTTCTCAATTTTATTGGTGTTTTAGCTTTTCATAACGAAAACCTATGAATTTTGCGATTTAATTTTTATCGTATAAAATGTGATTATTGTTACAATTTTAAAAAAAACGCATTCTTTTAGAATGCGTTTTTTTTTTTGAAAAATACTAACTAGTCTATTTTAATTTATTTATAGCATCATTAAGCTCTTTTAAAATATTATTTTTATTAGGTTTATTTGAATTTTCTTGTTTTCCTTTAAAATTGTTTAGTAATTGCAACAACATTTTATCAGCTCCATATTTTTTATATTGCATTCCCATTTTAACAGCATCGTTAATAAATATTTTGGCAGCTTCTAAATTGTCGCTTTCCATTAGCATACTAAACGCATTAGCGTATGTTTTTTGTGCTTCAGGATTTCTTGACATAAACATTCCTGAAATAATATGTTTTGCCATAAACGGTAATTGTGTTGTGTTTTTTTCGGCTACAAAAATTTCCATTAGAGCATCTTTCATATTCTTTTTTGCATTAGGATCTGTAATTTTGTTTGCAGCTTCTAATCCTTTTTCTCTGTCTAATTTATATAAAGTACTTAGTGCATTTCGTTTTACAGCAAAAGATTTACTAGATAAATTATTTTGCAGCATAGTAATATCCGATTTTTTTAAAATAGGCGATAGTGCTTTGATTGCAGCAGCTCTAACTAGAGTTTTAGTATCGTTGCTAGCCATATCTTTTACTTTTTTAATTAGTTTTTTATAGGCTTTATCGGATAAATCAATTTTATTTAAAGCCAAAATTCTAAAACCAAAATACGAATCGTTTAAACCATCGGCAAGTACATTTACAGCAACATTACTTTTATTAGAAGCTAATTTTTCTAAAGATTCCAATCTGTTTTCATAACTTGGAGCATTTTTATATTGAAAGATATAATTTTCAGTTGTTTTATTGTCTGTAACTTTTGCAATTAGTGTTTTATCTATGTCAAAATCGATTAATTTTGGCTGACTATTTACTTTAAAACCAAAAGTTTCTTCGGCTTTTGAAAGCCAAATTTCGTAGGTTTTAGGTTGGTTGTTTTCATAAACATTAACTTTTACAGGCATATTAAATACTTTTCCATTTTGTTTTACAGTCATTGTTGCTGTTCCTTTATTTGCATCGTAACCATAGGTTATATTTAAATCCAAATTACCGCTATCAAAATACCATTGGTTAAAAAACCAATTTAAATCTCTACCAGAAACTTTTTCTAAAGCTAATCGTAATTGATGTGCTTCACCAGTTGCAAATTTATTGGTATTTAAGTATTCTTTAAGACCTGCAAAAAAAGCTTTATCGCCTAAATAATTACGTAACATATGTAAAATTGCACCACCTTTATTGTAGGTAACACCATCAAACATATCCATTTGATCTCCATAATGAAAACGAACTAAGTTTTTATTTTCATTTCCACCCATAAAATAGCCTTGCAAATCTTCGTGTCTATGTTGGTTTGCATGATCTTTTCCGTATTCTGCTTCACGCCAAAGGTATTCGCTATAATTTGCAAAGGATTCGTTTACGGTTAAGTTTGACCAACTTTCGCAAGTTACTAAATCGCCAAACCATTGGTGAAATAGTTCATGAGCAATTACATCTTCCCAAGAGTTTTTATCGATTAATTCGCCAGAAGTTTGATACGCCATTGTTCCGTGTAAGGTAGCAGTTGTATTTTCCATAGCACCACTAACATAATCATAACTAACCATTTGAGCGTATTTTTTCCAAGGAAATTTAACTCCTGTTATTTTTTCGAAGGTAGCAATGATTTTTGGCGTTTTTCCAAATATTTCTCTTGCGTATGGTTCGTATTCTTTATCCACATAATAATCTACAGGCATTCCCTTATAAGTATCTTTTACAATACTAAAATCGCCAACACCCATAAAAAATAAATATGGAGCATGTTTTAATTTCATTTCCCAGTGATCGGTTCTTGTTCCATCATTATTTTCTACTTTGCTTGTTAGTAAGCCATTAGATAAAGTTACATATTTACTTGGTACAGTCATGTAAATTTCTTCTGTAGTTTTTTGATTTGGTGAATCAATTGTAGGACACCAAACACTTGTAGATTCTGTTTCACCTTGCGTCCAAATTTCAGTCGGACGATCTGGATTTGTTCCGTCTGGGTCGATAAAATACAATCCTTTTTCGTCGGTGATTGCTGCAGAACCTTCGGATTTTATTTCTTCTGGTTTTGCAATATAGTTGATGTAAACAGTATATTCTTCCACATTAGTGAAAGTATTACCTAGGTTGATATGTAATTGTTTTCCATCGTAAGTATATTTTAAATCTTTTCCGTTTCGTTTAACGGAATTAATTTGCATTGCTTTAGCATCTAAAGTCAATTTATTAGTAGGATAGAAGTGTGGTTTTAGTGTTATCCATGCTTCCGCAGGCATTTGACGTTTAGCAAAATCAAACGAAACTTTTAATTTGGTATGTACTAAGTCGTTAATTTTTGTTCGTTCTGGTCGATAGCTTTTGTCTTGTGCTTGTAGTGAAAATACTACAGAAAGTAGCAGAAGTAGTGTTTTTATTTTTTTCATTATATAGAATATTTAATTATTTTACAAAAGTAACATAGTTTTACAAATTTGTTATGCTTAATTAGTTAGCTTTTTGTTAAAATGTTACAGGTTTATAATTTTTTTTTAAATCTCTTAAAATCCGCAAAACTTTTTGTACGAAATTTAAGGTTAAAGATTAAATTTTTCCTTTTTCGTAGTAGTCAAAAAATAATAAATATGTAATTAATTTGTGTTTTTTTAATTTATTCCTAAAAAAAACACATTTTTACATCTGTATTTTTATTAATTTTTAATAATTTAACATTGTTTTTTTAAAGAAAAATAATTTATGTTATTAAAATAATGTTATATTTGTAACTTATTTCAAATTTTAATAACTTTTTTTATGAAAAAATTACAATTACCTTTTTTATTATTGCTTGTTTCAATTACTACTATATATTCTCAAAATAATAGTGGGAAAATTTGGTCAAAGGCATCGTTATCTGAATGTTCAAACCTAGAATTGATTAAGCGTAATTCAGATCCAATTAGATTTACTATTTTTAAATTAAATATAAATAGTATAAAAGAATTAGTGCAAAATGCTCCTGAGAGAGATTATAGTAATGGTATTTCCGATGTTGTTATAAGTTTTCCAAAAGCAGATGGAACTTTAGAACGATATAAAATTTTTAAG
>CAYOWM010000236.1:0-3452 GCA_964407635.1 uncultured Flavobacteriaceae bacterium | reverse complement strand
CCGTTTTAAAAGGATACGATATTCCAGATTGGAAGCAGTTTGTAAATGTTCCTGCTCGTAAAATTAAAGGTAGATTTGACGAGTTGTCTAAAATTAGAGTATTTAAAGAATCCATTCCTGATTGGTTAGATGATTTAGGTGTAAATGAGCTTGGTGCAACTTGGGATGCCGAAATTCATGCATTAAACCAAAAAGCAAAAGTTATTTTACGTGTAAACACACTTAAAACATCCAAAGCATTTTTACAAAAAGAATTGGCTAAAGAAGGTATAGAAACTACTTTTATAAGAGGATATCCTGATGCTTTAGAGTTAGTCGAACGTAAAAATGTTTTTATGACCGATATTTTTAAAAAAGGATGGTTTGAAGTACAAGATGCCTCTTCGCAATTAGTGGCAGAATTTTTAGATGTACAAGAAGGAATGCGTGTAGTAGATACTTGTGCTGGAGCAGGAGGGAAGACCTTACATCTTGCTGCATTAATGAAAAATAAGGGAAATATTATTGCTTTAGATATTTACGAAAGTAAACTAAAACAATTAAAAATACGAGCAAGACGCGATGGTGTACACAATATAGATATTCGTCCTATTGAAAGCTCTAAAACCATAAAAAAACTAAAAGGAAAAGCCGATAGAGTACTTATCGATGCTCCTTGTTCTGGAATTGGCGTTTTAAAACGAAATCCTGATGCAAAATGGAAATTACAACCCGAATTTATCGATAATATCAAACAAACACAAGCTGAAATATTAGATAAATATTCGCAAATTGTAAAAGATGGTGGAAAAATGGTGTATGCTACTTGTTCGGTTTTACCTTCCGAAAATGAAGAACAGGTAGAAAAATTTCTTAAAAACCATCCAGAATTCAAATTAATAAAAGAAAATAAAGTAAGTGCTGCAAAATCTGGTTATGATGGATTTTATATGGCTCTTTTAGAAAAAATGTAATATGAAAAATACTCTAAAGATACTAACGGTTTTATTAACAATACAAATATATGCACAAATTCCTGCAAATTATTACGATTCGGCTATTGGTTTATCAGGTTATGCATTAAAAACGGAATTAAAAAATATTATTTCAAACGGTCATCAAAGTCAAGGTTATGATAATTTATATGTTGGTTATATAACAACCGATTCGGATTATTATTACGAAAATGATGGAACAGTACTAGATATGTATTCCGAAAATCCAACAGGAACGGATCCGTACAATTTTACACACGGAAATAACCAGTGCGGAAGTCAAAGTAATGAAGGAGATTGTTATAATCGTGAACATTTAATGCCACAAAGTTGGTACAATTCAGCCTCACCAATGGTTGCCGATATTCACCAAGTTGTACCTGCTGATGGTCGTGTAAATAATTTTAGAGGTCATTTGCCTTTCGGAAACGTTGGTGTTGCAAATTGGACTTCCTTAAATGGTTCTAAGCGAGGAACTCCTGCCGTTACAATTCCTGGTTATACAGGTAATGTTTTTGAACCAATTGACGAATTTAAAGGCGATATTGCCAGAATTTATTTTTATATGGCAACACGTTATCAAAACGAAATTGCTTCTTGGGAAAATGCAAACGATGGTAGTTTACCAACCTTTGATGGTACTTCGGATCATGTTTTTGAGGATTGGTTGCTAACTACTCTTATTTCTTGGCATACAAACGATCCTGTTAGCCAACGAGAAATTGATCGCAATAATGCAGCATACAATTTTCAAGGAAATGCAAATCCGTTTATTGATCATCCTGAATGGGTAATTAGTATATGGAACCAAACTCCAGATACCGAAAATCCAACTGCTCCTACTAATGTAACTGCTTCGAATGTTACGTTTAATAGTGTGGAATTAAATTGGACAGCAGCAACCGATAATGTTGGTGTTTTTGAATACGATGTTTATCGAGATAATGTACTTTTAACTAGTGTGTCAACTACTTCTTATACAGATTCAGGATTAACACCAGAAACAGGATATTCGTATTATATTGTTGCAAAAGATGCTGTGCCAAATTACTCTAATTCCAGTAATGTGGTAAATATAACCACACTTGCCGAACCGTTTTATTTGTTTCAAGAGGATTTTAATGATTGTGCTATAATTGCAACTAATTTGATAGCATATAACGAAGCAAGTGATAAAAATTGGACTTGCTATCCTTCTTTTGGCGTAAATAATACAGGTATGTATCAAATGAATGGATATAACGAAGACGTTCCAAGTAAGGATTGGTTAATTACTACAAATCCTGTACCTTTTAATTTATATACGAATACAAAATTATCGGTTACTCTAATTCATACTTATGGCACAATGCCTTTAGATATTGTCTATTCAACCGATTACGATGGCGTTTCAAATCCTGTAAATTATACTTGGACTGCTGTTCCGAATGTTGTTTCGGATGTTCCTGACGGAACTAATACAGAGGTTTTTCAAAATATTGTCGATGCTGATATTAGCGGAATTCCTGCAAATGCATATCTAGCTTTTAAGTATTATTCTAACGGTTCACCAACAAGATGGAGTGTAGATAACTTGACAATTACAGGTGATGCTATAACAAATATTGCCGATTTTAAAAAGGAATTCGTTACTGTTTATCCAAACCCTTCTGTAAATAAAACAATTACTATTCAAGGAAATACTGCTATTTCAGAAATAGAACTATATTCTATTTTAGGAAAGCAAATTAGAAAATTAAAAGCTATTAACAAACAAAAAATAACCCTTACTACATTAGAAAAAGGGATGTATTTTATAAAAATTAAACTGAATAATACACTGGTAATCAAACAAATTACTATTCAATAAACAAAAATAATGAAAAAAATAATACTGTTATCAATTAGTCTATTTATTGCGAATGTTTACGGACAACAAGCATATTATAACGATGTAGATTTGACACTTTCAGGAATTCCGTTAAAAGATGCTTTAGCAACAAAAATAATTGCTACACATACCAACCCTTTGTCGTATAGTGAAGCAAGGGATGCTTTAAAAATTGTTGATTTAAATCCAGGGCAAACGACAAATGTATTGCTGTTATACGGTTTTTCAAACGGATTATGTCCAAATGATTCTGGTAACGATAGCAACCACAGACGACGAAATAAAAATAGTTTTGGAGGAGGACAATCTTGTCAATGGAATAGAGAGCATACTTATCCAAAAGCATTAGGAACACCAAATTTAGGTACTTCAGGTCCAGGTTCTGATGCACATCATTTACGTGCTGCAGATGTTGGTAGAAACGGAAATAGAGGAAATAAATTATTCGCTGCAGGTTCTGGTAATTCAGGTACTGTTGGCTCAAATTGGTATCCAGGTGATGAGTGGAAAGGCGATGTTGCCAGAATGATGATGTATATGTATTTGCGTTATGGTTCGCAATGTTATCCTGATAATGTTGGCGTTGGTAGTACGGTTGCAAACGATAA
>CAYOWM010000235.1:0-3452 GCA_964407635.1 uncultured Flavobacteriaceae bacterium | reverse complement strand
GGATTTGCTTTAATATAATCCCAATCGTGTTTGTTAATAATACCTTGTATTTTACGAGCTTGATCGTTTAATTTTTTTAAAGTTATGGTATCTTTTGCTTGTTGTGCTTTTCTAAACGGAGCAGATAATGCCATTATTTGTTTACCAACTGAATCTCTAAATTTTCGTAAACTAGTAAGCTCATCGTTTAATTTAGAACCAGTAATTTTTGCAAAAAATAAGCTGTCTTTTTGTGCTGTAATGTGTACAATATCATTTTTTGATACTAACGGAAAAAGTCCTTGTTTAATACTATCTACAAAAATTCCAACAATAATTGGTTCGTCATTTGTAAAGTTAAAGCCAAATTTTTCATTCTTTATTACTGTAGAATCTAAAACGATAATTTTACGATCTTTTTGTTTTTTTAGATACGCTTTTCTACCATCAGGTACTCCTTTTATGGTAACATTTATAGTGTTTTTTGTTGAGCAAGATGCAAGGATAACTACCAAAATTCCTGTTAAAATATAATTTTTCATGATTTCTGTTTGTTTTTGCAAATATATAGATTAACAATTAAATTTTAATAAAATTATAAGCTTATATTAATCAAACAAATTTTTATAACGATGCCAATATTTTTTAACTAGGTAAATATTTAATAAAAAGACGATTAAGCCAAAAAAAATGCCTTTTGGAAATAAAAATAAATGAAATAAAATTATATTTATAGAAATAGGAGCAAGTACTATTAATGCAAATGGCACTGCTTTTTTAGTAATTAATAAAAAACCAACGAGCATTTCTAAAATTCCTAAGACAGGAAACAAATACCCAGAATTAATTATACCATTAAATAAGTTTGTTGCTCGTCCTGTATCTTGAAACATCGGCATAAAGTGTAAAAATTTATTCGAACCAAAAACAATTAATATGGTTGCTAATACGATACGTGCTAAGAAAATTCCTTGGATATTTTTTAATAAATTCATGTTTTTAATTTTAATGTGTACTATTTTGACGTTTTTTTTTGAACATACTTACATATTTTGCCTTTAAATACGACATAAAAAATAAGAATTCAATTTTTCAAGATTCTTTTACTGTTTTTGCACTAGAAACCAAGCAAAAAATTACAATTTACTAATTTTTTTAAAAAAATCATCGTGATAACTTCTTCCTATAGAAATGCGATGTTTGCCTATAAAGACATAACCATCTTGAATTTTATCTATATATTTACTATTAATAACATAGGATCGATGTATGCGTATAAACGGATCGCCTTCTAATTTTTCGGAAACTTTTTTTAATGTAGAAGATACTAAATGTTCTGAATTTTTGGTTACTAAAAGGGTATAATTATCATCTGCTTTTGCAAATAGTAAATTGTCTATTTTAACTTTAAGTAAACCACTGCCTTCTCGTACAAAAAAATCGGTTAGTTTTTTTTGTTTTGTGTTAAAAAGAGCAATTTCAACATTAGTTGTAATATCTTTTTCCGAAAAAGGTTTTACAATAAAGCCAACAGGATTGGTTCTTTTTACTCTATTTATAGTTAAAGGATCGGTATTTGAAGTTAAATAAATAAACGGAATTTTATATGATTTATTGATATCTTCTGCTAAAACGATTCCGTCAGTATCTCCTTCTAAATTTATATCTAACAAAATTAAATTAGGTGTATTTTTTTTGATACTATATAAGGCATCCGTTGCGTTATCCTCTATTCTTGTTACCTCGTACCCATTTTTCTCTAAAATCATTTCAATATCCGAAGCTATAATCATTTCGTCTTCAACAATAAGTATTTTCTTTTTTACCATTATCTAACTATTTTAAATTTTTTGATTAGTAATCTAACTTCTAAACCATTATCGTTAATAAAATGAATTTTTGCTCGTAATTTTTTGCTTAATATCTGAATCAATTTCATTCCATAAGATGCTTTTTTTTCTTTTTTATTATCAAATCCTTTACCGTTATCTTTAACAATAAGTTCTAATTCTTTTTTGTTTTTTAGTCTAAAAATTAATGAAAAACAGCCATTTTCTGTATTAATTCCGTGTTTAAAAGCGTTACTAATAAGTTCGTTTAGAATTAAACCTAGAGGTACTGCTGTATCCACATCTAAAAGCATGTTTTCAATACTAATTTGCATATCGGTATTTTTGTTATTTATGCCATATGATAAGCATAAGTTATCTAGTAATTTTGCAAAATAGCTAGAAATTTCAACGCTTGTTATATGTTTTCCTTGATATAATTGTTGGTGTATTAGCGACATGGATTTAATTCGGTTTTGGCTGTCCTCAATAATTTGTTTTGAATTTTCATCTTTTAAAAAATTGGATTGCATATTTAATAAGGAGGACACAATTTGCAAATTGTTCTTAACACGATGATGTGTTTCTTTTAGTAGGATTTCATTAATAGCTAAGGTTTCGGATATTTTAGCGTTTTTTTCTTTTAAAATATCATTATTTTTTCGCTTTACTTGATTAAATCGGAAAAGCAATACAATTATTAAAACTAAAGCCACTAGACCAAAAATTAAATTTTTAATAGTAGCTTTGTTTTCTCGTTCTTTTGCATTAGTAATTAGGTGTTGCCGTTGCTTTTCTTTTTCAAAAGTATATTGAAGTTCTAATTGTGCAATTTTTTTTATGTTATCTTGATTAAAAACGGCATTTTTAGCTTCTTGATATATTTTATAATTGTGAAATGCCTTTTTTAAATTACCAATATTTTCATAACTTTTAGATAAACATTGACAAGCTTTTTCTTTGTCTTTTAATACATTTGTTTTATAACTTAGTTTTTTTGCTTTTTCACAATCTTTTATAGCATTAGGATATTATTTCCATTTAAAAAAGCTAATTTATCCGCTTTTTCGATTAATTTTTTTGTTTTAATATCGTATCTAAATTTTGCAGAAATATTTACAAGTTTTTTTATTTTTGTACTATCTGATAGTTTTTCTTTTTGTACAGAGTCAATTATAGAATCAATTACCGAATTTTTTATCTGAGCATTTATGTTAAGGCTATAAATACACCATAAATAGAAAAATATTCTTTTTATCATTTAAATGATTTTTAAAGGGAATTTAATCTAGTGATTATTCCGAAATACTATCAATCAGTATTTCTAGAATTTCAATTGCTGCTTTTGCAATTTTAGTTCCTGGACCAAATACGCCAACGACACCTGCATCAAATAAAAATTGATAATCTTGTGCAGGAATAACACCTCCTGCTATTACCATAATGTCTTCACGACCATAATTTTTTAGTTCTGCTATTACTTGCGGCACGAGTGTTTTGTGTCCTGCTGCTAATGAGGAAACACCTAAAATATGTACATCATTTTCTACTGCTTGTTTTGCAGCTTCTTTAGGTGTTTGGAATAATGGACCG
The DNA here is from genome assembly GCA_964407635.1 of uncultured Flavobacteriaceae bacterium. Taxonomy (GTDB): domain Bacteria; phylum Bacteroidota; class Bacteroidia; order Flavobacteriales; family Flavobacteriaceae; genus S010-17. The sequence continues at coordinate 51 of CAYOWM010000235.1, read as the reverse complement.
ATATCTACATCAAAGCCTAAATCGGCAAAACTTGTTGCTACAACTTTTGCT
>CAYOWM010000234.1:0-3473 GCA_964407635.1 uncultured Flavobacteriaceae bacterium | reverse complement strand
TTGTGTTTCTGAATTTAATATTTTTAAATCTTTATTTAAAATTTCATTAACTTTATATTCTAATTCTTTTAAATTGTCATAAATTTCGGATGTAACTACATTTCTTTTTGATGTTCGGTATAAAGAAATAGCAGTGTTTAAGGCAACTCTATACATCCAAGTACTAAATTTAGATTCGCCTCTAAACTTAGGATATGCCTTATATAGTTGTATAGATATCTCTTGAAAAAGGTCTTTATGCGAAGCATTATCATGTGTATATGCTCTACATATTTTATGTATAATCCCTTGGTTTTCTTGAATATCTTTTACAAACTTATTTTCTAGTTCTTTATTCAATTTGGTTGGTTAAGTTATCTATTGGTAGCGATAAATTAGGTTTTGTTACAGTAAATGTATTGTTTTTTTACTTGAATACGTTAGATTTTGAAATTACAACCAATTTTTTGCTTGGTTATAATCTAAATAATAAATTAATTTTACCGAAAAATTTTGCCATAAATCGTCTTTAAATAAATTGTTTAAATTGTCGTTAAAATTAATTTTTGATTTATTGTCATCTTTATAAATATGGTTTCTGTATAAAGCAACAAATTGACTTCCTGGAGCAAATTCCCAATTAAATTTTAAATCAAAATTCCACGTATTGAAATTATCATCATTATTACCAGTATAGCTGCTATTGGTTAATTTACCATTTGTATTTAATAAATAATATTGATTTTTGTAGTTTACTTGTGTCCAATATTGTCTTACGGATAAGCCTAAAGCTGCTTTTGTGGAAAAGTTATATTTAGCAGAAATAGAATTTTCTAGATTAAAGGTATCTCTTTTACCAAAAATACTATTGCCAGAGCTGTCAAAATCTGCAAAACCGATTTCTTCTTTTTCGTTACCAATATCAATTCCATAATGTAATGTAAATTTGTTGCTAAATCTAAATCTTGGATTAATTCCTAGGCCAATCCAATGGCTATTTTTTTGGTTATATGTTATGCCAGAATAGGTATATACATCTAAGGCTATTTTTTTAGAATAATCTGTTGAGATGTATATATTGGAGTTTATACTTGAATTTAATTCGATAAATCTACCAGAAACTCTTGGTTCAAAATAGTCGTATTCTTTTCCGATTCCAGAGTTAAAATTTCCTCCAAAGCTAAATTGTTTTTTTGTAGTTCCTCTAAAACCTAAGTTTATATTTGAACCTGTAAATTTATTTTTTCGGTTCGTATAAAAATCGGAAGTTTTATCTAATTTGTAGCGATAACCAACACTAGCATAGCTGTAAAAACTATAATTGTTAAAAATTCCTTTTGGTTTGAATTGTCTATATGAATACCTTGCATTGTAACTTTTATAGTTGTTACGTCTTTGGTATCCTAGGTCGTTTTTATTGTATTTGTCGTCCATTATTCTAGCACCGATTCCGTAGCGATGCTTTCCTGATTTTTTTCCTAGATAAATGTTTGCTTGTTTACCAGTTGTAGTTTGGTTAGTATCAAATACATTTGATAGTGAAACACCTCCAGAAACACCGTAACTATTATCTTTTTTATTTATGTTGTATAAAATAGAGGTAACGTTTGCATCTCTAAAATCACCATTTCGGATAACGTTAGTATTTACTAAAGAAACCGATGAATTTTTATTGAATTGTTGGTCTAAAACCAAAACATTATAGTTAGCTAATGGTTCGGTAATAAATTTTCTTTCACTTCCGTTTGCACTATCTTTTATAATTGCTTCGGTTTTATCGGTAATTGCATTTAACACACCAACACCAAGTCCTTTTTTTGTTCTACCAGAAACTTTTACAATGTTTAATACCTTTACTTTGTCAGGATTTTCTAAAATACTTTCGGTACTGTTTAAACTTGAACTAACATCGTATTTTCGTGTAGGAGTACCACCGATTCTACGCGAATTAAAAAGATTTCCTTTTGAAAAAAGTTCCGTTCCTTCGGTAAAAAAGGCTCTTTGTTCGGAGTATATTTGTTCAAAAGGACCTAGATTTAAAACAATATCATCAAAATTTGCCTGTCCAAAATCAGGAATTAAAGTTGCATCTAGTGTAAAACTTTCGTTAATTCCATATTTTACATCCAAACCAGCAGTCCAATCATACGAAGTAGTCTTAGCATAATCGGTAACCGAGCCAGAAATAAACGGATTAAAACTTAAACGTAATGGAGGTTTTATGTTTTCAATTCCGTTAATAATTCCGTCGTATTGAGCAATGCTTCCTGCCTCAACATTAACAGGATTCCATACGTATTGTTCGCGTGTATTTCTGAAATTACGATGTAAATTCATACTCCAAGTTTGTTTGGCATCATTGCTAAAACGCAAGGCTGCATACGGAATTTTCATTTCAACAATCCAGCCATCTTTAACTATAGAAACGCTACTTTTCCAAACGGCATTCCAGCTAAAGTCCTCGCCATTTGAAGTTACAATTGCATCGTTTTGATTACCAGCACTTGTTAAAAAAAATTCAAATTGATTTATTCCGTCATTAAACGGATTAATTACGAAAGCAAAGAAATCGGCATTCCCAAAATTATCTCTAGTTTGAAATTCAACAGGAATATTTTCAGGTTTATCATCATACATATATGCTCCAACATAAATAGCATTATCATCGTACACAACTTTAACTTCTGTTTTTTTATTATTTGGTTCTTTTTTACCAGCGTCTGGTCTAAGCATTACAAAATCTTTTGCAATATTGGCTTCTTTCCATACAGCATCGTCTAGTGAGCCATCTATTTTAGGAGCAGTGCTAACTCTTTTAATAGTATATGTTTTTTTTGTATAATCTTGTGCATTTGCAATTTGAATACAGAAACTTAAAAAGGCCAACAAAAATAATCTCATAATACGTTACATTTTAAAAATTTAGATATGATGTCAAGACATCTTATTTATAGACGTGAAAAAAAAGCATTTGTTACATTTTTTAAAAATATTTTTTTTTGCGGTTAAAATCGGTATTAATTAATTAATTTTGCATTCAAAATCAAATAAAATGAATTTACACGAATATCAAGGTAAAGAAATATTAAATAGTTTTGGTGTAAACATACAAAGAGGTATTGTTGCTACCACACCAGAAGAAGCAGTAGAAGCTGCTAAAAAATTAGCTAAAGACACAGGTACAGGTTGGTGGGTTGTTAAAGCTCAAGTACATGCTGGTGGTCGTGGAAAAGGCGGTGGTGTAAAACTTGCAAAATCTTTAGAGGAAGTACAGGAAATTTCTAATTCTATTTTAGGAATGATGTTAGTTACACCACAAACTTCCGCTGAAGGTAAGAAAGTGCATCAAGTTTTAATTGCCGAAGATGTGTATTATCCAGGAGAATCCGAAACTAGTGAATTTTACATGTCTGTCCTTTTAAATAGAGCAACAGGTAAAAATATGATTATGTATTCTACCGAAGGAGGAATGGATATAGAAGCGGTTGCAGAAA
>CAYOWM010000233.1:0-3474 GCA_964407635.1 uncultured Flavobacteriaceae bacterium | reverse complement strand
CGTAAGGACAAACAATTATACAAACTTGCTCTCTAAACCAAGCAAATACAAAGTAAAAAACAGCTGTAAACACCAATAATTTTATAAATGTTCCTAATTGCTCTATTGGACCTGCTTTAATGTGTTCTAGCAACAAATCGCTACCAATAAAATAGGCTAAAAATACGTTTGCAAAAAAGAAGGATATTAAAAAAAAGACAAACCATTTTAAGCCCTTTTTACGTATTTTTTCTGGAGTCCATTTTTGTTTATTTAGTTTTATTTGTTTGTTTCTATCGCCTTCAATTAAATATTCTATTTTACGAAAAACCATTTCCATAAAAATAGTTTGCGGACAAAGCCAACCGCAAAAAATTCTACCAAAAATTACGGTAAATAGAATAATAAAGACAATACTAACTAATACAGAAATAACTAAAATATAAAAATCTTGAGGCCAAAACGGGTGTCCGAAAATATTAAATCGTCGCTCACCAAGATTAAACAGCATAAATTGATTGCCATCGACCTTTATAAACGGAAAAGAAATTAACATTGCTAACAAAATCCACGATAAATACGTTCGGTAGCTTGTATATTTTCCTTTTGGTTTTTTAGGATGAATAAAATTTCTTTTACCATCGTCGGTAATGGTTGCAATTGAATCTCTAAAAACTTCTTTTTCTTGACTACTCATTATTTTTAGTATTAATCTTATTATTGTTACTAATGCATTACAAAAATACGACTTATAATTAAGCTATTTAGCAACTTTTGTAACCTAAAGAATAAAAAAAGTGCAACAAAAATCTATGGATAATATGTTGCACTTTTACATTTAATATTTATAAATTTTAATTAGGCCAAACAATATCACCTTGTGGTGCTTTAGGATTAGTAGGTGTTGTACCTTGCAAGGAAATTACATAACTTGCTAATAATTGTCTATCGGCTTTAGAAATAGAAGTCTCCCAAGCTACCATTCCTTTACCAGGACGACCACCTTTTGAAATCGTGTTAAAAACTTTTTCAAAGCCTCCACCAAGAACCCATTTATTATCGGTTAAATTAGGACCAATTCCTCCTCCACCGTCAATACCATGACAAGCAATACAACCTTTTGCTAAAAACAATTCCTTTCCTTTTTTTAAACTCGCAGCATCGGTTGCGGCTTTTGCAGCAGTATATTTTTCAGGATTTTTAATTCTATCTTGTTTTTCCCAAGCTGCATGTTCTATTTTTGCCTCTGCAATAGAATCTTTATATTCTTGTTCTTGATTATAATTACCTGTAAAAATCATAATATAATAAAATACTGATATTACAATAGTAATAATAAATCCTGCAACCCACCAAGGTGGTAATACGTTATCTAATTCTCTAATGCCATCATAATTATGATCGGTCATTATATCTTCTTCCTTACCTATTTCGTTGGCTTTAGTCCATCTTTTGATAAACTTTTGCCAACCTGTTAAATTATTATTTTCACTCATTTTTAATATTTTTTTATACAGTTGATTTATTTAATCTTCTAACGGATATTTTTCCAATTCGCTAATTTTATTTTTATTCATTTTTGATACGATTATAACCATCGTTACAAAAACAATAAAGAATAGTACTAAAGATATTATCGGATAAATAGATACACCATCTATGGTTTCTAAATTTTGTTTTATAAATTTTAACATAATTTTATTCTTTAGGTTTTTTAATATCCGTTCCTAAACGTTGCAAATAAGCAATAACTGCTACAACTTCTTTTTTCTCAATATGCTTATCGCCATAATTTTTTACATAATCAGGATCTTGTCGCAACTCTTTTTCTATTGCTATTGCTTGTTGTTGCAAAGCATAAGGTGCGTGTTTAATTTCGGTATTAGTATATGGTACACCAACCGCTCTAAGTTGCTCCATTTTAGCTTGAATATCGCTAAAGTCTAAATCATTTTTACTAAACCAAGTGTATTTTGGCATAAAATTTCTTGCTTCTCCAAGTATTTTATCTTCCAAAGGTGACGTATTTGCTGGATTTAGGAAATGGTTAAAATGCCAGTTAGAATTATATTTTCCTCCTATTCTATGCAAATCTGGACCAGTACGACGTGATCCCCAAAGGAATGGATGATCGTAAACAAACTCACCTGCTTTAGAATATTCGCCATAACGAGCAACTTCCGATCTAAAAGGTCTAATCATTTGTGAATGACAGTTATTACAACCTTCACGAATATAAATATCTCTTCCTTCTAATTCTAAAGGAGTATATGGTTTTACGCTAGATATAGTTGGAATATTAGATTTTACTAACAATAAAGGCACAAATTCAACTAAACCACCAATTAAAATTGCAACTGCTGTTAAAATGGTAAACAATACTGTTCGTCTTTCTAACCACGAGTGCCATTGTTCACCTTGTAGTCTTGAGGAGGAAATTTGTTTTAATGGTACTGCTTCTGCTAATTCATCTTCTACTTCTGAACCTTTTTTAGCGGTTTTATAAATATTATATGCTAAAATACAGAAACCTGTAATATATAAAGTTCCTCCTAAGGCACGCATCCAATACATTGGAATAATTGCCGTTACCGTTTGTAAAAAGTTACCGTATTTTAAAGTACCATCTGGTTTAAATTCTTTCCACATTAATGCTTGTGTAAATCCTGCAATATATAACGGAATGGTATAGAACAAAATACCTATTGTACCAATCCAAAAATGTATATTTGCTAATTTTTCCGAATATAATTCGGTTTTATACAATTTTTTTGCTAACCAATAAAGCATTCCTGATAATAAAAATCCGTTCCAAGCAAGTGTACCAACGTGAACGTGTGCAACAATCCAATCGGTATAATGAGCAATTGCATTTACGTTTTTAAAGGATAACATTGGTCCTTCAAAAGTTGCCATACCATAACCAGTAATTGCTACAACAAAGAATTTTAAAATTGCCGATTCACGTACTTTATCCCAGGCTCCACGCAAGGTTAATAAACCGTTAATCATTCCACCCCAAGACGGAAAAATTAACATTACAGAAAACACAGTTCCTAAATTTTGAGCCCAACTTGGCAAAGCTGTATATAATAAATGGTGTGGTCCTGCCCAAATATAGATAAAAATTAAAGACCAAAAGTGAATAATAGATAATTTATACGAATATACTGGTCTGTTTGCTGCCTTTGGCACAAAATAGTACATTAATCCTAACATTGGTGTGGTTAAGAAAAATGCTACGGCGTTGTGTCCGTACCACCATTGTATTAAAGCATCTTGCACTCCTGCGTAAATAGAATAACTTTTCCAAGGTGTTACCGGAATTTCTAAATTGTTAAAAATATGTAATACAGCAACCGTTACTAAAGTTGCAATATAAAACCAAATTGCTACGTAAATATGACGTTGACGTCTTTTAATCATAGTTCCAATCATATTGATTCCCATTACTACCCAAATAAGTGTAATTGCTAAATCTATTGGCCATTCTAA
>CAYOWM010000232.1:0-3487 GCA_964407635.1 uncultured Flavobacteriaceae bacterium | reverse complement strand
CTAAAAATCTTTCCGATGGATATTTTGAATCCAGACCAGATGGATCTAAATTAGGAGCTTGGGCTTCCAATCAAAGTGAGGTGATTGCTTCCAAGGAAATGCTACGTAACAAGTTAGAAAAATGTACTGAAAAGTTTAAAAATAAAGAAATTCCTAGACCCAAAAACTGGGGAGGATTTTTAATTAAACCAATTTCTATAGAATTTTGGCAAGGCAGACCAAACCGAATGCACGACAGGATACGATACACACTTCAAAAAGATTATTCTTGGAAAATAGAGCGGTTGCAACCATAGACCTTATTATTTACTAAATAGGATTAGTGCTTTTTAGAATAAATACTTATTAATCCTCTTCAAAAGTAACATGTTGGTATGCTCCAATATCAGGCAAAGTCATTCTGTTTACACCTAAAATATCGGTTTGTAGTATCGGATTTGTATTTAATATTGTAGTATCTGCTTGTCCGTTTGCAGCAGAATTGTCGCCTATTTCTAAGCTAGTAATATCCTCATTTGCATTGGTATTTCTAAAATCTGGTTCTTGATTAAAAATAGTATTTTGATAATGCGTTGTATTGGTAAAATCATATAACGGATCGGTATCAAACTGATTGTTACTATCGTTAAACCGTATCAAGCAATTTTTAAATAAATAATCAAAAGAGGCATCGTTTAATTTATTAAGACTTAATTCTAAATTTTGATTTCCGTAAAGAATACAATTGGTAAATTTAGCGGTTAAATCGCTAACTAAAAAATCGGTTTGACTAATTTGCAAATTATTACTTAACGATAATGCAGCATCTTGTCTGTTTGAATTTCGCCAATAGGTTGCTAAAGTGCAATGTGTAAAATTATACGTTCCGCCAAGCATATTAGCAAAAGCAGAACTTCCTGTATTGCCAATTACCAAATTATTTGCGGTTATTTTTGCATTTCTGCCAAGCATACCAAAACTAGTTGTATTGTAAATTTCGGAGTTGTTAATTTCTAGAGTATTTGTAGATATACTAGTGTTTGAATCTGCTAAAACACCAATAGTTGCATTGTAAATTTGTGCGTGAGTAATTTTAGAATTTTCACTTCCTTCTAAAAGCCAAATTGTTCCCCATTGTCCAGGAATATCTTGATATACTTCCTCTAATCTATCTCCTTGAATAATTACTTTTTCGGTAAGTGTTCCGTTTATTTTTAGTGTACCACCTTCTTGTACTATAATTCCAGAATTGGCATGAAAATGTAGGTTTGTTCCAGCCTCAATAGTTAATGTTTTTCCAGACGGAACGCCAATATAATTGTAAATTAACCATGGTTTGTCGTTGGTAAAAACAGTATCGTCGGTTAGGTTCGTTCCTCGTATAGTTATGTCGTTACTATCCGCATCTTGTCCTAAAACAATTTGTTCGTAGGTAAATCCGTTTTCTATTGCAGTACGATCTGGACGAATTAAATGCACATCTACAACTTGTGCTTCTAAATCTACTTTTTGTTGGTTTACACCAGAATCAAATAGAATTTTATCGCGATACATAAATTCTAAATCGGTAACTTGACTAAAATCTACAGTTGCTTCTACAAAAACAAAGATGCTATCTTTTGCAAGAACATCAATGTTTTGGAAGGATTTCCCTGCAATACCATCAACATTTAATCTATAAAACGAATTGTCGCCACGTTCTAGTGCAATTACAGGAATAGTAATATCCAAATCGCTAGTATTTTTTACCGTAAACCGATGTGTACTAGAGCTAATATTGTCAAAAACACTATTTAAAAAAATAGTATCCTGTGAAAATTTTAAATTTCCGTTACTTAACGAAGTGCTAAAATCTTTTCTACAAGATGAAATACTTAAAATAAGTAAAAAGACAAATATACTATATAGGTAACGCATTTTTTATTTTTTAATTAATGGTTATTCTTTTAATAACAGACTTTAATAATATAAAACTTTATTTTTTACTAAATATTACTTTTCTTTTAATTTAATTTCAAAAAGTTTTTCCCAACGTTTACCTGTAACAAATAATCTATCGTTTTCTGCATCATAGGCAATTCCGTTTAAAACGTTGTTTCGGTCGCTTTTGCTTTGTATTACTTCTTTTTGTAAACCATTTAAATCAATTACACCTTCTATTGTTCCGTCGGAAGGATTTATAATTAAAATGAAATTCTTTTCCCAAACATTAGCATAAACTTTTCCGTTTATATATTCTAGTTCATTAAGCTCGTTAATACCTTTTGAAGTACTAATTTTATTGGTATATGCTTCGACAAACTTAATTTCTTTGTGTGTTTTTGGGTCTAAAAACCAAAGTCTTTTTGAACCGTCCGATTTAATTAAATAGGTATCATCGTGCGTTAAACCCCAACCTTCTACACTTTTTCCGTATGTAAAAGTGCCTTCTTGGTTAAAAGTTTCTAAATCAAATACAAAACCTAGGTTGCTTTGCCATGTTAGCATGTGTATTTTGTTATTAAAAATAGTAGAACCTTCTCCAAAATATTGTGCGTCAATTTTTTTAGTTTTTAAAATTTTACCTGTTTTTAGTTCTACCTTTCGGATGTTTGATTCTCCTTTTTGACCAGTACTTTCGTATAAATACCCATCGTGAAATTCCAAACCTTGTGTAAAAGCAGTTTTATCGTGATTATAGGTGTTAACAATTTCATAGGTATAAAATTTAGGAGCTTTACTTGCTAATTTTATAATGGTATTAAGTACTGTTTTATTTTTATTGTCGCCGTAAAATACAATTGCCGAAACCGTATGCTGTCCTAATTTGGCATTTGATAAATCAAACGAGTTGTTCTTATTAGCAGGTTTTCCGTCTAGCGAATACAAAACAGAGTCGATAGGTTGCTTGTTAATCTCGGTTAATTTAGCAGTAAATTTTCCGTTGTTGGTAATTGTTTTAGGTGTTTCTAGTTTAAATTTGTAATTTTTATCGCACGAAACAAATAAAAAAGCACTTGTTATAAGTAGTAAAATAGGTAATTTCATTCTTTAATATATTTAATCGGTGCAAATTACTATAATTTTGAATAAATAAAACTAAATTTTTCATAAATATACCTTTGTTAGAATAAACTTTTTTCTAAGTAGTTGAATTAGTTTTTAATATAAGTTTTGTAATCTTAGTAAGATTATGTACTTTTGCAACCGTTTTAAATTAAAATTAATCAATTTTTAAAAATTATATATGGCTTCAATGATGATATATTTGCCTGCAATATTGGCAATAGTAGGTTTAGCTTACATGTTTATGAAAAGTTCTTGGGTGTTAAAACAAGATGCTGGAGATGGTAAAATGAAAGAAATTTCAGATCATATTTACGAAGGTGCTTTAGCCTTTTTAAACGCAGAGTACCGTTTACTTGCTATTTTTGTAGTAATCGTAAGTGTTTTACTAACAATAGTATCTATTGTAGTACCAACAACACATATTTTAATAGTGGTTGCATTTATATTCGGAGCAATTTTT
>CAYOWM010000231.1:0-3494 GCA_964407635.1 uncultured Flavobacteriaceae bacterium | reverse complement strand
CGTCCTTGCACAAACATATCTTCTGGTGGTGTTTCTAGGTCTTCGGTTGCAGCTCCAACTTCAATTTTTATGCGTTCTGCTGTGTGTTCTCCAACGTATAAGTTGTGTTGTGTACGTAGATAATACGAAATATCATTGGTAAAAACATCTCCAGCAACTTTAACCGATTTGTCGCAAACGATACCTCCAAGAGCGATTACAGCAATTTCGGTTGTTCCTCCACCTATATCGATAATCATATTTCCTTTAGGTTCTTTTATGTCTAAACCAATTCCTATTGCAGCAGCCATTGGTTCGTATATTAAATAAATATCTTTACCATTCATATGAATTGCAGATTCTCTAACGGCACGTTTTTCTACTTCGGTAATTCCTGAAGGAATACAAATAACCATTCGTAGTGACGGTGAAATCCATCTATTTTTTATAGTCGGAATATTTTTAACAAATTCAGTAATCATTTTTTCCGAAGCATCAAAATCGGCAATTACACCATCTTTTAACGGACGAATGATTTTAATATTAGCGTGTGTTTTACCTTGCATTAGTCTTGCCTCTTGACCTGTTGCGATAATTTTATTAGTGGTTCTATCTAGTGCAACAATCGAAGGACTATCAATAACTACTTTACCATTATGAATAATTAAAGTGTTTGCAGTACCTAAATCTATTGCAATTTCCTCTGTTAAAAAATCGAAAAAACCCATATAAAATTTATTTTTTTAGTGTTGTTGTAGTTATTTTGTTAATTTGGTAAAGGTATAAAAAAATATCGTATGTTTTTTAGACTTTTTTACGAAAATATTTTGCAAAATTATTTGTAATAAATGGTTTGTTTTAGTGTTTAAAATGTCTTGTATCGGTAAAAACCATTGCTAAATTGTTGGCATTACAATAATCAATTGATAGTTTATCTTTTATCGAACCTCCTGGTTGGATAATTGCGTGTATTCCTGCATTGTCGGCAATTTCTACACAATCAGGAAATGGAAAGAACGCATCGCTTGCCATAACGGCATTTTTTAAATCAAAATTAAAATGTTTTGCTTTTGCAACGGCTTGATTTAAAGCGTCAACACGCGATGTTTGTCCTGTACCACTTGCGCATAATTGCTTATTTTTTACTAAAACAATAGTATTGGACTTGGTATTTTTGCAAATTTTAGAGGCAAAAAGTAAATCCTCAATTTCAAAATCGGTTGGTTCAATAGTAGTAACGGTTTTTAAATTTTCCTTGCGATCGGTTATAAAATTTCTTTCTTGTACTAGATAACCGTTTAGGCAACTTCGAACAAGTTGATTGTTTAAAAAATGAAATTTTTGTTTTAAAATAATTCTATTTCTTTTGCCTTTTAGTATTTCTAACGCTTTTTCGGAATAGAATGGAGCGATAACTACTTCGCAAAATAATTTGTGAATTTCAGTAGCCGTTTTTTCGTCGATAGTGGTGTTTGCAATTAAAATTCCGCCAAAAGCAGATGTTGGGTCTCCAGCAAGTGCATCGACATAAGCTTCATAAATAGTTTCTCTTTGTGCAACACCACAAGCATTGTTGTGTTTTAAAATAGCAAAAGTTGGTTTTTCATTTTTAAATTCATCTATTAACGTAACTGCAGCATCTACATCAAGTAAATTATTGTATGACAATTCTTTACCATTTAATTTTTCAAAAACATCTTCTAAATTCCCAAAGAAATAGCCATTTTGATGTGGATTTTCTCCATATCGTAGCACTTTGCGATTTTTTTCGTAAATTTTTAAATTATCTTCTCCAAATTCTCTGTTAAAATAATTATAGATTGCCGTGTCGTAATTGGACGAAATATCAAAGGATTGTAAGGCGAAATGTTTTCGGTCAAAAAGCGAAGTTTTTCCGTTTTCGGTATCTAGTAACTCTTTAAAAGCAGCGTATTGTTCTCTTGAGGAAATGCATACAACATCTTTGAAATTTTTTGCAGCAGCTCTAATTAGTGAAATTCCTCCGATATCAATTTTTTCGATAATTTCTTGTTCGGAATTAGCATTTTTTACCGTTTCTTCAAAAGGATATAAGTCAACAATTACTAAATCTATCTTAGGGATTTTATAGGATTCTAGTTCTATATTATCCGTTTCGTTATCTCGTCTTGCTAAAATTCCGCCAAATACTTTTGGATGTAGTGTTTTTACTCGTCCTCCTAAGATGGAAGGATATTCAGTACTATTTTCAACAGGAATTACAGGAATATCTAGTTCTTTTATAAATTTTTCTGTTCCTCCAGTTGAATAAATTGTAATACCTAATTCGTGTAATTTTTTAACAATTGGTTCTAAACCATCTTTATAAAACACTGATATTAAAGCAGATTTAATTTTTTTTTCCATTTTATAGTTTGTTGTGTTGCTTTTGCAAAATTACACTATCTGTATATTTTGTCGGTTTTTTAATGTTACTAAAATGTAAAGTTTTTACAAAAAAAGCATCTAATTTATTAGATGCTTTGTAGTTTTTTGCGTTATGTTTTTGTAAAATTTATTTTACTTTTAAGTAACTTGTAATGTTTATTTTTACTTCATTCCAAGTTTTACTGATGCCATCTGCTCCTTTATGTTTGTCAAAACATACTTTATTTAAGGCATCAATTGCTAGTTTTGCTTCCCAATTATCTAAATCGATGGTTGCTTCAATTTGTGCTAATTGACCTGAAATTACATACGAAATAGGAAAATCTTTAGAAATGCCATTCATTTTTAAGCTTACATTTCCTTTACCATTTTTTTCTAAATGAATTTTTCCTGTTAGATTTTTGGTGTCTTTCATTGAACCAAAAAAGCTATTAATTAGTTTGGCATCTCTACCTTCATTTTTCGAATCGATACTGTTTACAGGAATGCTAAATTCTAAGCCATCAAGTGCATCGTTTGTATTTATTGCTTCTTTTATATTCGTAATATTTATGGTTTTAAAAACACCAGAAACAGGAATTTTTTCGGTAGTTTTAAAGGCAGTCCATTTTATAGTTGTCGATTTTGGTTCGATACTATATTTAATTACAGGTGCTTTTTCTTTTTGCTTACACGATATTATTGTAATGCTGATAATAGACAAGATTAATGCTAATTTTTTCATGATTTTATAATTTAATATTATTATATTTTTCTACTAGTTCTATATATTTTTGTTTTGCTTCTTCTTTCGTTAGATTACTAAATTGAAATAAAGCGTTTAATTTAAAACCATTGCGAATTGCATCATCGCCAGAAGGCATATACATACCAGAATTATTAGTTGCAATTTTAAAATAAGCATAAAAATGTAGCATCACATCTGGTGGTAATTTTTCCGTCATTGCAGAGGCAATTTCAAACGCTTTTTTAAATTTAGAATCTAAAGTATCCATTTTGTATTATTCAATTTGTGCAATTATGTTCTCACCACCTTTTACAACATCGTTTAATTTTACGGTAACTTTCATATCTAAAGGAATAAATATATCTACTCTAGAGCCAAATTT
>CAYOWM010000230.1:0-3512 GCA_964407635.1 uncultured Flavobacteriaceae bacterium | reverse complement strand
AATATCAGCCTCTGAAAATTCTTTTCTAATAGATTTCAATAAACCTAATTCTGTTTTAAAATCTATTGCACCAATTTTCATTTTTATGGTTCTAAAACCTGCTTTTAATTTTGCTGCAATTTGTTTTTTCATAAAATCAGCAGTTCCCATCCATATCAGACCATTAATTTCAATAGGAGCTTTTTTTTCGGTAAAATCCGAAGGAAACAACTGCATATTATCACTAGATTCTAAACTTAAAAACGCTTGTTCCAATCCAAATTGAATCGAAGGATATTGTACCAATTTTTCTAATAATTTTTCTTTTCCTAAATGTAAATTATCACAAACATATTGTAGTTTTAATTCGTAATCAGGAACATCATCCATACTTAAACCTCTAAAAACAGCACATTCACCAATTCCGATTTTATTTTCTTTTTTTAAAATCAAAAAAAATGTTTCTTTGGTATGTAAAACACCTCTTGATGTACCACTTGCTTGTTTAAAAGTAAGAATGTATTTTTTAAATGTTCCGTAAATCATTTTACGATAGTATTTTTTTTATTAAACTAGGTCCTTCGTATATAAATCCTGTAAATATCTGTACTAAATTTGCTCCGTTTTGCATCTTATCCATAGCATCTTTTTTAGAAAAAATACCTCCAACACCTATAATAGGAAAAGAATTATTAGATTTTTCTGTTAAAAAAGTAATCACTTCCCTAGCACGAGTGTCTAATGGTTTTCCACTCAAACCACCAACTTCTACTCTATTTTTTGAGGTTAATCCCTCTCTGCTAATAGTTGTATTGGTTGCAATGACGCCATCAATTTTAGTTTCGGAAACAATATCTACAATATCTAATAGTTGCTCATTAGTTAAATCTGGAGCAATTTTTAATACTATCGGTTTTCTATGCTCCTTTTTATTATTTAAATTTTGTAAGGTGTTTAAAATTTTTGATAATGGTTTTTTATCTTGTAACGCACGTAAATTCGGTGTGTTTGGTGAACTGACATTAACTACAAAATAATCTACATAATCAAATAATTTTTCAAAGCAAATTACGTAGTCCTCTACTGCTTTTTCATTAGGAGTTACTTTATTTTTACCAATATTTCCACCTATTATAATATCCGATTTTACTTTTTTAAGACGTTTAACTACTGCATCTACTCCATCGTTGTTAAAACCCATTCGGTTGATAATTGCTTTGTCTTTTTTTAAACGGAATAATCTTTTTTTAGGATTACCAATTTGTGGTTTTGGTGTTACTGTACCAATTTCAATAAACCCAAAGCCAAAACAAGCAAGTTCGTCAATTAGTTTGGCATTTTTATCAAAACCAGCAGCAAGACCAACATAATTTTTGAATTTTAACCCAAATAAATTACGCTCTGTTTTATTAGTACTCTTATCGTAAATTGATTTGATTACAGGCTTTACAAACGGAATCTTAAAGCTTACTTTTAAAAGAAAAAAGGTGAAATGATGCACTTTTTCGGCATCAAATAAAAATAAAAATTTACGAATTATTGCTTTATACATTTTAAAAAATTATATAAAAAAAGACGTTCGAAAACGTCTTTTATAATTAACTTATCTAAGTTCTGCCTTACATTGCTTGGTTAAAGCATCTTGCATTTTTTGCATTATCTTATCTATTTGCTTATCCTCTAAAGTTTTTTCTTCGTTTTGCAGAACAAAACTAATAGCATACGATTTTTTTCCGTCAGGTAATTTATCACCTTGATATACATCGAATAAATCTACAGATTTTAATAATTTTTGTTCTGTTTGAAATGCAACATTATAAATTTCTTTAAAACTTACTGCATTGTCAATTAAAAGCGATAAATCTCGTTTAACACTAGGGAATTTTGGTAATGCTTTAACTTCAAAATTACCTTTTGGCATTACTTTTAAAATAGTTTTCCAATCAAAATCTGCAAATAATACTTCTTGTTTAATACCAAATGACTTTAAAATTTCAGACTTTACTACTCCAAATTCAACTAATTTAAGTTTTCCTTTTTGTAGGTTAATACCTTCTGAAAAAATATCGTTTTTAACAGGTGTTGTTTTTAAATTAGTTAAACTCAAACGCTCTAAAATACTAGTTACAACTCCTTTTAAATAGAAAAAGTCTGTTTTTTGTTTTGGTGTATTCCAGTTTATATGGTTTTTATTTCCGCTTAAAAATAGGCTTAAATGGTACTGTTCTTCGTATGTTTTAAATTTATGGTAGGTATTACCAAATTCAAAAAATTTAACATTGCTGTTTTTACGGTTAATATTATAGATAATAGCTTCTAAACCACTAAACAACATAGATTGTCGCATTACTGCTAAATCGCTACTTAATGGGTTTAACAAAGTAACATTATGCTCGGATTTTAAATTTTCTGACTGTGCAGCATAACTGGCTTTAGTTAATGAATTAGCCATAGTTTCGTAAAAACCCATTGCTGTTAATTGATTAGCAACAATATTCTGAATTTTATTCGAATCAAAATTATCAAAACTCGGAATAGAAGTATTTACTTTGTCTGCAATTTTCACATTATTATAGCCATAAACACGTAAAATTTCCTCAACAATATCTGCTTCTCTACGTACGTCCACACGATATGCAGGAACGGTAATACCTAATTTAAATTCTGTTTGGCTATTAATTTTAATATCTAATGCAGATAGTATTTTTATAATCGTTTCTTTCGGAATTTCATCACCAATTAATTTAAAAATAGTTTCATACGAAACTACCATTTCAAAATCCTGAATTTTATTTGGATATAAATCGGTAATTTCAGAAGTGATTTTTCCTCCAGCAACCTCTTTTATTATAATCGCTACATATCTAAGAGCATATTTTACAAAGTTGGGATCAATTCCTCTTTCAAACCGAAAAGAAGCATCGGTATTTAGTTGGTGTCTTTTAGCTGTTTTTCGTACTGAAACAGGATTAAAATAAGCACTTTCAATAAATATGGAAGTAGTATCCTCGGAAACACCAGATTTTAAACCACCAAAAACTCCTGCAATACATAAAGGTTTATCATCTCCATCGCAAATCATAATATCTTCGGCATGTAGTTTGCGTTCTACACCATCTAGAGTAACAAATAGAGTATCTTGTGGCAATCTTTGCACCTTTATTTTTTTTCCTGCAATTTTATTTGCATCAAAAGCATGAATTGGCTGACCGATACTATGCATAACATAATTTGTCGCATCTACAATATTATTTATAGGAGAAAGACCAATAGCTTTTAAACGTGTTTGCAACCATTTTGGCGATTCTTTTACTTTAACATCGGATATAGTAACACCTGTATAACGAGGTACTAAATTCGAGTCAAAAACCTCTAAATCAATTTTATTAGTACGTTCATCTACATGAAAATCACTAACAGAAGGTGTAATTAATTCCGAATTTATATCTTGCAACAATAAACCTGCTCGTAAATCTCTTGCAACACCATAATGACTCATTGCATCTGCACGATTTGGAGTTAAGCCTATTTCA
>CAYOWM010000229.1:0-3538 GCA_964407635.1 uncultured Flavobacteriaceae bacterium | reverse complement strand
ATATTCCGATATCAAAACAAAATACAAAATACAAAATAGTAAACAAAACCTTTTATTTAGGAACCGATAAATACGGAAGAGATTACCTAAGTAGAATGCTTATCGGAACACGTATCTCCTTTTTTATCGGATTTATTGCCGTATTTATTTCCTTACTTATTGGTGTTAGTATTGGTGCAATTGCAGGTTATTTTGGCGGAAAAATAGATACATTTGTAATGTGGTTAATCAATGTAACGTGGTCAATTCCTACCTTATTAATGGTAATAGCAATCACTTTAGCATTAGGCAAAGGTTTTTGGCAAGTTTTTATTGCTGTTGGTATGACTATGTGGGTTGAAGTTGCCAGAGTTGTTCGTGGTGAAATAATGAGTGTAAAACAACAACAATATGTAGAAGCTGCTCGTGCTTTAGGATTTTCTAATTTTAGAATTATTACCAAACACATTTTGCCAAATATTACAGCATCGGTTATTGTAATTTCTGCTGCTAATTTTGCTGCTGCTATTCTTATTGAAAGCGGTTTGAGTTTCCTTGGAATAGGAGCACAACCACCAACACCATCTTGGGGAGGAATGATAAAAGATCATTACAATTATATAATCTTAGGAAAAGCATATTTAGCTATAATTCCTGGTTTAGCAATAATGAGTTTGGTAATGGCTTTTATGCTTGTTGGTAATGGCTTACGAGATGCTTTAGATGTTAAAAATTAATACAATGGAATTGTTTAAAATCCTTAACAAAAATTTTAAAACCTTGGCTTCCTCTAAATTAATTTTAAAGGAAATGGAACAAATAGTTTCGTTTGCAAAATTTAAAAAAGGAGTTACTATTTTAAAAGAAACAAGCTATGTACAAGTTATTCCGTTAGTAGTTTCAGGTGTTATTAAGGTTTTTAAGGAAGAGGAAAACGGAAACGAAGTCCTATTATATTATATAAAACCAGGCGAAAGCTGTATTATGTCTATTATGGCTGCTGAAAAAAATGTTCCTGTAAATATCCGAGCAGAAATTGAAGAAGATGCAGAACTCCTTTTAATACCAAAAGATAAACTTTGGATTTTACGTAAAAATTTTCCAAATTGGAATTTATTCGTTTATGAATTGTTTAACAATAAATTTGAAGAAGTTATCGATATGGTTAAAATTTTAACCTTTAGCAATAAAGAAAAACGCTTATTAGAATATTTACATAAAAAAGCGGTTTTAAATAATTCGGATACCATTTATAAATCGCATCAAGAAATTGCAAACGAGTTAGGTTCATCACGCGAAGTAATTTCTAGGCTACTAAAAAAATTAGAAAATAACAAAAAAGTACAGTTGCAACAACGAAAAATAAAAATCTTGTAACAAGTGTTACTAAATTTTGAGTAATTGTGTACGTATCTTTGCAATAGAAATTAATTTTAAATCTAATATATTATGAAAAAAAATGTAGGAAGTATCGACAAAATTGTACGAATTGTTATCGCTATTGTAGCAGCTTATTTTGCAAATCAAGGTAATTTTGAATCCAGTTGGATTAGCATTGCTTTATATGCCGTTGCAATTATTATGTTAGTAACATCGCTTATGGGAAGTTGTCCTATTTATTCTTTAACAGGACTTAAAACAAAAAAATAAAATATTTTTTTAAATTTATTAAACACCTGATTATCAGGTGTTTTTTTTACAATTTAATAAATAAAAGTAACAAATGTTACAAAATCATCTTAAATTATTTGTAATTTACGAGCCTAAAAAATACAAAATTATTAATTTAACTAATTAAACTTAACGATATGGCAAAACATCATCAAATAGTAATTATTGGAGGAGGAACTGCAGGAATTATGGTTGCTGCACAATTATTAAAAAAGAATCCTAAAGTTGATATTGGTTTATTCGAACCAGCAAAAACACATTACTACCAACCAGCTTGGACTTTAGTAGGAGCAAACACCTATGATTACGAAAAAACCGCTCGTAGTATGGCATCGGTAATGCCAAAAGGTGTTACTTGGATTAAAGAATATGTTAGCGATTTAGATCCTGCTAACAATAAAGTTACTACCAAAGATGGTAACGAATTTACCTATGATTACCTAGTTGTTGCTCCAGGTTTACGTATGGCTCCAGAATTAGTAAAAGGCTTACCAGAAGCAATGGATAAAGGTGTAGTTTGTAGTAATTATACCGATCCGAAACACACTTGGGATGTACTTAAAAACTTTAAAGGAGGAACAGCTTTATTTACCCAACCAACCACACCAATTAAATGTGGAGGTGCACCTCAAAAAATAATGTATTTGGCAGAAGATCACTTTGTAAAATCAGGAGTTAGAAATAAAACCAATGTTATTTTTGCAACACCAGGAAGTGTTATATTTGGTGTAAAACCAATTGCAAAAACCTTAATGGAAGTAGTAGATAGAAAAGATATTAATTTGCGTTTTCATCATAAATTAGTTGAAGTGGATGCTGAAAAACAAATTGCTTGGTATGAAATTGGTAAAGATATAAAAGCAGGAGGATGTGTGGTTATGTCTGGTGATAATGAAGGCAAAACAATTGACGAATCTATTCAGTATAATTATAAAAAAATTGATACTATTAAAGAAAATGGTCGTTATGGAATTAAGTTTGATATGATGCATTTAGCACCACCACAAGCAGCACCTAAATTTATAGCAAGTTCGCCTTTAGCAAATGAAGGAGGATGGGTAAGTGTAAGCGATAAAACCTTACAGCATACAAAATTTGATAATGTATTTGGTTTAGGTGATGCAGCACAATTACCAACAGCAAAAACAGGAGCTGCAATTCGTAAACAAGTACCTGTTGTTGTAGGAAATATTTTGCATATGATTAGTAGTAAAAACTTAGATAGTAGTAAAGAATACAAAGGATATTCATCTTGTCCGTTAGTTACTGGTTATGGCAAAATGGTATTAGCAGAATTTACCTACGGAAGTGTTTTTGCTCCAGACCCAAAATTAAAACAATTTCCATTAATGATTAGTGATTCATCAAAAGAACATTGGCGTTTATGGATGCTTAAAAAATACATTTTACCATATTTATATTGGAACAAAATGTTAAAAGGTATAGAAGTTTAAAAACGAATATCGTTATATTTATAAAAAGGTCTGCTTGTAAGCAGACCTTTTTTATTCGTGAAAAGTTATAAAATAAAATAGGTTAATCTTAAATAGGTTATTACCTTAAATCCGCAAAAGTTATAAAACGCTATCTCATTTGCTTGTAAATGTAAAATAATTAATCTAACTTTACAACAGATTTATATCACAACAATATCGCTTTGACGAAACTGTGGATATAAAATCGTTGTGCATCAGCAAAAAAAACACAGAAAAATGAAAAATCATACTTCTAAAAGCTATCACACGTTAGGTACATTTGTTTTTCTCATCACAAAAGCCAACACAGAAAAACAAAAGAGCCTAATATCCCAAACTTTAAAATCATAGTATTATTATGAAAACCTTTAATAACATAAAAGAATTAGTTTCTACTCTTAACCGAGAGGAAA
>CAYOWM010000228.1:0-3573 GCA_964407635.1 uncultured Flavobacteriaceae bacterium | reverse complement strand
TCTTTTGATGATGAATTAGGGTTTTTCTTTAAATATTCTATTATCAAGTTCTTATCGTCCATATCACTTATTTAGCTCACAAAGATAGTGTATTTGGCTCATATATCGTAATTTTTGAGCCGATTCCGTTCTTTAAATGAGCTACAACGGTTTATATCCGCAATTTCGCCAAAGCGATATTGTTATGATATAATACCAATTTAATTTTATATTCACAAGCAAATTTGATAACTTTCCGCAACTTTTATATTGGATAAAAAAACAGCCATTTCAATAAAGAGATGGCTGTTTTTTAGTTGGTTTAAAACTCTAAAATTGTTTTTTTAATAATTGCGATGCAATCCATTAATTGTGCTTCGGTCATTACAAGTGGTGGAGCAAAACGGATAATATTTCCGTGAGTTGGTTTTGCCAATAAACCATTATCTCGTAATTTTAAGCAGATATTCCATGCTGTGTCGCTATCTTCTGAATCGTTAATAACAATAGCGTTTAAAAGACCTTTACCACGAACTAGTTTTACAAGATCATTTTCTTTAGCAAAATTTTGTAATTCTTTTCTGAAAATTTTACCTAATCGTTCGGCATTTTCGGCAAGGTTTTCGTCTTTAATTACTTCTAAAGCAGCAATTGCAACAGCTCCTGCTATAGGATTTCCTCCAAAAGTAGAACCGTGTTGTCCAGGTTTGATAACTTGCATTATTTTATCATTTGCTAAAACTGCCGAAACAGGATATGCACCACCAGAAAGTGCTTTTCCTAAAATAAGAATATCTGGTTTTACATTTTCATGGTCAACAGCTAATAATTTACCAGTTCTAGCGATACCTGTCTGTACTTCATCCGCAATAAATAAGACGTCGTATTTTTCGCATAAGGCCTTTGCTTTAGCAAGGTAATTTTCATCAGGAACAAAAACACCAGCTTCACCTTGTATTGGTTCTACTAAAAAACCAGCTACATTATTGTTGTTTTTTAAGGTGTTTTCTAAAGCATCTAAATTGTTGTATGCAATTTTAATAAATCCAGGTGTGTATGGTCCAAAACTTTTTCTCGCATCAGGATCGTTAGAAAATGAAATTATAGTAGTTGTTCTACCGTGAAAATTATTTTCGCAAACGATAATTTGTGCATCATTTTCTGAAATATTATTTACTTCATAAGCATATTTTCTGCAAAGTTTTATAGCAGTTTCTACTGCTTCAGCACCTGTATTCATTGGCAGTAATTTGTCAAACCCAAAATATTCAGTTGCAAATTTTTCGTACTTACCTAAAATGTCGTTGTAAAATGCACGAGAAGTTAAACTTAGAGTTTTAGCTTGTTGTACCATTGCATT
Source organism: uncultured Flavobacteriaceae bacterium (assembly GCA_964407635.1). GTDB lineage: Bacteria > Bacteroidota > Bacteroidia > Flavobacteriales > Flavobacteriaceae > S010-17. Next base: position 2,234 of record CAYOWM010000228.1, on the reverse strand, counting down.
AACAATTTTAGGATGGCAATGCCCTTGATTTACTGCAGAGTAAGCAGAAAGAAAATCGTAGTATTTTTTACCTTCTACATCCCAAACAAAAACGCCTTCGCCTTTGCTTAAAACTACTGGTAATGGATGGTAATTGTGTGCTCCATACTTGTCTTCTAAATTTATTAAAATTTCAGATTTTGAATTATTTGTAGTAATCATATTGGTATAATTTATAAAGGCACAAATTACAAATTTATGTTTGATTTTTGAGAATATTTTGTATAAAAAAAAGAGCTGCAAAGCAGCTCTTTTAAATTTATTAAAACAAATATACTAGAATTTCAATTTGAATTTTAATGAATAGTTAGTACCTAATTGTCCCATTTGAGATACTTCTGAACTGTAAAGGAATCTTCCTCCAGCAGAACGTAAATCTGGGTGTCCGTTAGTACCATCCCATAAAATATCTGGATATACATCAAAAATGTTATTAGCTGTAAATCCTACACTAAACATTTTAGAGAAATCGTATCCAAATACAAAATCGGTTACTACTTTAGCAGCGTGTACTTGGTCATTGCTACCATCTTCACTAGCTACGGTAACTTTACCAAATTGTGTGTTGTTTAAAGCAAAGCTAAATTTGTTTATGTCGTAATTTAAGCCAAGAGAAATTTTAGATTTTGGTCTAGCATCTGTAATACGCATAGATTCTCTGTGGTTAAATACACTATATCCATTGTCGGTTAAAATTTGTGGATTTGCAACTTTACCATTAATTTTTGTATTGTTGAAGTTCATTGCTAAGTTCACACCAAATTTACCGTTTCCTAATTCTACATTATTATAACCAGCAACAATATCTGCACCAGTTGTTTTTGTATTAATTGCATTGATAAAGAATTGCAATGCTTTAATTCCGTTCGTTTGTAGTATTTGTTCTACAGGATTTATGGTTCCGTCATCAGAGTCATATCCAATTTGTGAAGAGAATAAAACACGATCATTCACTGCAATTTGATAAAAATCTGCACTAAAAGTCAATTTACCAGCTTTACCAGTAACACCAAGAGAGAAGTTTTGCGAAGTTTCTGCTTTTAAGTTAGGAACATTTAAACCTCTAACGATATCACTATCATTTGCAAAAGTACCTTGTAATTGTGGGTCAGGATTTCCTGATACAATAATGTATTGTGTTAATGTGATATATCTTTGGTGTAATGTTGGTGCTCTAAATCCTGTACTTGCAGAAGCTCTTAAAGCAATGTTTTCACCAAGTTTATAACGAGTATTTAATTTCCAAGAAAAGTTTGAACCAAAATCAGAGAAATCTTCATATCTAGCAGCACCTCCAATTAAAAAATTGTCATTAAAATCGTAATCTAATCCAGCGTATGCAGCAAAGTTATTTCGACTAACATCCATTGCTTCATTAGCTTTGATACCTGCAAAAGAATCCGATCCTCCACCATAGAATGATAATTCATCTCCTTTATGACCTTTATAGTAATCTGTTTTATATTCAAAACCAAAAGAAGTACTCACTTTATCATTAAAAACTTTGCTAAAATCTAAGTTCGTAATAAAGTTACTAAATGCATAACCACCTGGGTGGAATGTTCTAGGAGAAGTACCATGATCGGCAAGATAATCTCTATTTACAGATCTGTTTACCGTATAATCTACATAGTTTCTACCGTAGTTAACACTAAAGTCTGTATTTAATCCTAATAAATCAAATTTAAATCCAGCAACGTTCATGTTGTCTAATACTACAGTTTCAAAAGTTGGATGATATCCTACGAAATCTTCATAAGCAGAAAGATATTCAGCACTTTGAACATCACCTCTCCAATATGGAGCTCTATAATATGCAAAACTCTTACCATTTCTTTTTGTAAAGGTATTAAACATATAAAATTTTACTTTATCTCCTAAAGGATAGGTAATATTTGCTAAAACAGAATTTTTAGTTAATTCTGGTTGTCCAACAATCATTCCGATAGTTGGATTTTCTTTTACCCAATTTGTTAAATTATCATAGTAATTAACTTCTTGGATATAAAGAGGATCGTTTACTCCTGCATAATCTGCAACATCTGGAGCATTTGGAATATCTCTCAAACCTGGTTTTCCAGCTCTATTCGTTATTTTTTGGTTATAGTGCTCAAAACTTAAGTTTACTTTACCTTCTCCTAAATCGAAAGTTCCGTTATAATCCGCTCCCATTTTAACACCAACAACAGCACTAG
>CAYOWM010000227.1:0-3580 GCA_964407635.1 uncultured Flavobacteriaceae bacterium | reverse complement strand
TTTTTTTGAATTTTTTTTGCAAAAATCGTAATCGTTATAAATGAACTTGCTTACCTTTCTAAGCGGTGGCAAAACTAAAACCTTTTTTCTAATTAACAATGCCTTTTTTGATATTTATTTTTACCCTTTTTTAAAGGATTAGTATTGTTTAATTTAATGATGAAAATTTGTTTTTTTATCCTAGCTGTCCGATAAAAATAAAATCAAGCGAAGTTTGAAAAATCTCTTCCTCGCTTATTATCTTTGTGCTAAAAAAATTGACCATAAAATAAATACACAAAGATATAAGCAAAGATATAAATTTTATCGGACAGCAGGATTAAAATTAGACTTAAAACGGCTATATATGATTGATTTCATCACAATAAGTCTTTTTAAAGCTATTTTGAAAGTCGTAGGTAGGAATTCTATAATCTACTAATTCCGAAAAGAATTGCCAATAAAAAGGTGCTTAATGCTAATTTTTTCAATTCTGGATCTAACAATCGTGGGTTGGTATTTAAATTTACTCTCTTTAAGTGTAAAAAAACAGGAATGAATGCAATGCTATACATATAATTAAAAAAGGATTTATCATTTAAAAAACTAAACAATAACATAGCAATAAAGCTTCCTATTATTAATAAATTGTGATATTGTTTCGCTTTTTTGCTTCCGATTTTAACTACTATGGTATTTTTATTAGAAATTTTATCGTTTTCAATATCACGCATATTGTTAAGATTTAGAACACCAACACTCAATAAACCTATTGAGATTGCAGGTAAAAAAACGGTATAATCTATTTGTTTGGTGTACAAGAAATACGAACCATAAACGCTTACTAATCCAAAGAATAAAAAAACAAAAATATCACCAAGTCCGCTGTAACCATAGGCATTTTTTCCCATAGTGTATTTAATTGCTGCAGCAATACTAAAAACACCTAGAGTTAAAAAAATAATACTATATATAAAATTTTCTTTACCAAAGGAAACATAAATTAAAGCTAAAGCTATAAAAAAAGTTAGTACAGCAGTGCTAATTATTGCAGTTAACATTTGTTTTTTTGTAATTGTTCCTGTTTGGATAGCTCGTTTTGGACCAATTCTATTTTCGTTATCTGTTCCTTTTACACCATCGCCATAATCATTTGCAAAATTAGAAAGCACTTGAAATCCGATAGTAGTACATAGTGCTAAAATAAAGATAGTATAATTTAGGTATCCTTGCGAAAAAGCGAGAAAAGAACCAAGTAAAATTCCAGAAATGGAAAGCGGTAAGGTTCGTAATCTAGCTGCTTGAATAAAATTTTTAATCATTATTCTATAAATTTCATTTTAACGATTTCTTTTAACATGTAATATTCTTTCATTTTAGGGATATAGCATTCGGTATTTACAAATTCAATTTTTACTTTTTTACCAATTACAGCTTTTTCATTTTCAATAATTTTATCGGAACCTTCAAAATTTCTAAGCCAAATAAATTGTTGCACTTTATTATTCAAATCAAATATGGCTATATAACTAACATCACCATCCGAAATTGACTTGATTACACCTGAAATAGTAGTAGATTTAGTAGCTGTGTCATCATCATCGTATTCACCTTCTGTTTCTTCATCCATGAATGTCATAAAAACTTCTGGACAAATTACTGCCATTTTTACACCAACTTTTTCACCTAAAGCTCTACCGCTTTCGTAATCATTCATACTAATATGTAGGTTTGCTTTTTCAAATTTTTCTTTATTTCTCCCTAAGCTACTTAACATACAAATACCAAGATTTGCTTTAATTTGGTCTTTAGTCATATCCAAACCTTTTTTGCTAATACATTCACAGGTTTCATTTGCTAAAATTACGTAAGCTTCGTCTTCTGTTTGTGCAAAAAGGCTTGTAAAATTTAGGATTACGGTTAATAGGATGATTTTTTTTAACATAATATTATTTTTCTAAAAATTCTGGTTCTTCGCTTAAATTCAATGCTTCTCGTATATCAATAGATTTGCCATACGATTGTGCCGTAATGAAACAATCTCTAAATCCCAATCGCTTTAAACTATCTCGCAATACTTTTGCTTCGGCATATTTAGAATAATTTCCGATACTAAATTTATTAAAATCATTTTTTGCAAATTCTTTTAAATTTAGTAAATTATCGGAAGTTAATTGAAAATTACGAAATGCTCCGATTTGCACACTATAAACAATTTTTTGGTCTTTAATACTTTTTAATTCATTTTTATCAACTTGTGTTGTAACAGGAGTTTCCTGTGCAATTTCCTTATCCTTATTTTCTACAAAAAATGCTTTGTAAAAATCTAAAGAATCTTTGTTTACTAAAACTACATTTCGGTTATTTAGTCTATCTAAATTTTTAAACCTACCTTTATCTTTTAAGAACATTGCCCAAAGAAATGCCAATAAAAAAAGTAGTGCCAAAATGGCAAATATGGTTCGTTGCTTTTTTAAAGCAGATAATTTACCTAAATTAGTATCGGTATTTTGCAAGAGTTTTTGTGTTTCTCTAATTTCTTGCTCTAATTTATTTAATTCTTCTAATTCATTAAGGGAATCCATAGTTTTACGATTTTAAGTTAGTTATAAATCATTAGCATTTGCTATCATTTCAGCAATATCTAATACTTTTGCTTTTTCTTCGCTATTTTTTGCTTTAACACCATCGGTCATCATGGTATTACAAAACGGACAGCCAGTTGCGATAATTTTTGGTTCTAATTCTAGTGCTTCTTCGGTTCTTTCTACATTTATTTCTTTGTTGCCTTTTTCGGCATCTTTAAACATTTGTGCTCCACCAGCTCCACAGCATAATCCGTTTGTTTTGCAGCGTTTCATTTCGACTAGTTCTACCTCTAGTTTTTTTAGTAATTCTCTAGGTGCTTCATAAACACTGTTTGCTCTACCCAAATAACAAGGATCGTGAAAGGTTATTTTTTTTCCTTTGTACGAACCACCAGAAACGGTTATTTTCCCTTCGTCTAAAAGCGATTTTAAAAATTGTGTGTGGTGCATTACTTGGTAATTTCCACCTAATTCTGGATATTCATTTTTTATAGTATTGAAGCAATGCGGACAAGCAGTTACGATTTTTTTTACTTCGTAAGCATTTAATATTTCAATGTTGGACATTGCTTGCATTTGGAATAAAAATTCATTTCCTGCTCGTTTTGCAGGATCACCACTACAGCTTTCTTCCGTTCCTAAAACAGCAAAAGATACGTTTGCATTATTAAGAATTTTTACAAATGCCTTGGTGATTTTTTTTGCTCTATCGTCAAAACTACCTGCACATCCAACCCAAAATAATACTTCTGGTTGTTTTCCCTGTGCCATCATTTCTGCCATTGTAGGTACGTTCATTTTTTTATTTTTAAGTTTGTTTTTTATATTTAGTGTCAGTGTTCAGTTTGCAGTGTTTAGTGTTCATTCATAATTTTTAATTCATAATTCTTAATTCAAATTCATAACTCATAACTCATAATTCATAATTCTTAATTCATAACTCATAATTCTTAATTCTTAATTCACAACTCTCTTAATGTTTTCCATCATCAAAAACCTCTATGGTTACTTCT
>CAYOWM010000226.1:0-3585 GCA_964407635.1 uncultured Flavobacteriaceae bacterium | reverse complement strand
TAAAATCTAAAAGCTCAAAATACCAACCCATTATTCTAACCGATGATTTTAAAATTCAAGGTGTGGTAGAAGCTGTGATTTCTATTTAATACCAATTAAAGTTTATCATCATCTACTGCACTATCTTGCATTAAAAAGGCTTTGATGAACGCATCAATATTACCATTCATAACAGCATCTACATTTCCTGTTTCATAACCAGTTCGCACATCTTTTACCAATTTATATGGATGCATGACATAATTTCGTATTTGCGAACCAAAATCAATTTTCATTTTATTATCCTCAATAGCACTACGCTTTTCACGTCGCTTTTGCAATTCTATTTCGTATAATTGTGATTTAAGCATCTGCATTGCCTTTTCACGATTTTCAAGTTGTGAACGAGTTTCGGAGTTTGCAATTAAAATACCTGTTGGTTTATGTCTAAGTATTGCTTTAGTTTCTACTTTATTAACATTCTGTCCTCCTGCTCCACCAGAACGAGCAAAATCCCAAGTAATATCTGCTGGATTAATTTCAATTTCAATCGAATCATCAACTAATGGATATACATAAACCGATGCAAAAGAAGTATGACGCTTTGCATTGCTGTCAAATGGTGAAATTCGCACCAAACGATGCACGCCGTTTTCGCCTTTTAAATAACCAAAAGCGTATGCACCGTCAATTTCTAAAGTTACTGTTTTAATTCCTGCTGTATCACCTTGTTGTAGGTTTAGTTCTTTTATTTTAAAACCTTGTTTATCAGACCACATCATATACATTCGCATAAGCATTTGTGCCCAATCGCAAGATTCTGTTCCTCCTGCTCCTGCTGTAATTTGTAATATTGCAGATAAATCATCGCCTTCATCGGAAAGCATATTTTTAAATTCTAGAGATTCTAATAATTCTTTAGTCTTATCAAACTGTTGCATTACTTCAGTTTCGGAAACGGCATCCTCCTTATAAAACTCGTACAAAACTTGTAAATCCTCTGCCTCTAGCTTTACTGTATGGTAATCACTAACCCATTTTTTTACATTTCGTAATTTTTGCATAAAAATTTCCGCTTTTTTGGAATCTTTCCAAAAATCTGGATCGGAAGCCTTTTCCTCATCATTTGAAATTTCAATTAGCTTTTTATCAATGTTTAAGTAACTTCGTAGCTTGCTAATTCTTTCAAAAATATCTTTTATTTGATTGGATGTTATCATATTTGCAAATGTAATTGAAATGTGATTAATATTATTGTATGATTAAAATAAAATTCTATTTTTGAACTTTAAAACACATAAATTTATGGAAATTATCAATTTATTGAGTGATACAGTTACCAAACCAACAAAAGCAATGTTAAAAGCAATGTTTCAAGCTACTGTTGGTGATGATGTTTTTAAATCGGATCCAACTGTAAATACTTTAGAATCAAAAGTTGCAGAAATGTTTGGTATGGAAGCTGCTTTATTTTTTCCGTCAGGAACTATGGCAAATCAAGTTGCTATAAATTTACATACAAATCCTGGTGAACAAATGTTATGCGACAAATGGTCCCACGTTTATAATTTTGAAGGTGGTGGAGCTGCTGCAAATTCTGGTATTACTACTTTTTTAATTGATGGAAATCGTGGTATGTTTACCGCTAATCAAGTTTTAGAAGCAATTAATAATACCGATAATATTCATTTGCCAGAAACAAGTTTAGTAAGTGTAGAAAACACAACTAATAAAGGTGGTGGAGCATGTTGGGATTTAAAAGAATTACAAAAAATAAGCTCTATTTGTAAAGAAAATAATATCAATTTTCATTTAGATGGTGCTAGATTATTCAATGCTTTAGTAGCTAAGAAACAAAAACCAAGGCAATATGGCGAATTATTTGACACTATTTCGATCTGTTTATCTAAAGGACTTGGAGCTCCGATAGGTTCGGTTTTAATTGGAAGTAAAAAGCATATTCATAAAGCTTTACGGATTAGAAAACGTTTTGGTGGTGGTATGCGACAAGTTGGCTATTTAGCTGCTGCTGGAATTTATGCTCTAGATAATCACGTAGATAGATTAGAAGAAGATCACAACAAAGCAACGAAAATTGCAAATTTATTAGAAAATCTAAATTTTGTTGCAAATGTAGAACCTGTCGAAACTAATATTGTTATTTTTAATTTGATTGACACTATAAATCCTTCCGATTTTATCGAAAAAATGAAAGAAAAAAATATATTAATTTCCGAAATGGGACAAGGAAAAATACGAATCGTAACGCATTTAGATTTTACAAATAAAATGCTTGATAAAATTTTGCACGAACTTAAAAATGTTTTTAATTCCCATTTGTAAGGATTGGTTTTTTTTACAGACTAACAGAACAAATTATTAATATATGAAACGTTTTTTTATTCTTATAGTAGCATTAAGTTTAGCAGCCTTTACTTTAAAAAATAACAATATGAACAAACAAAAATTAGAATACGCAACTTTTGGTGGAGGATGTTTTTGGTGTACAGAAGCCATGTTTTCAGAATTGGAAGGTGTAGAAAATGTAGAATCTGGCTATTGTGGTGGTGAAACTAAAAATCCTACTTACCGTGATGTCTGCACAGGAACAACAGGACATGCCGAAGTAATACACATTACATTTAATCCAAATAAAGTTACATTTGATGAATTATTAGATGTTTTTTTCGCTACACACGACCCTACAACCTTAAACCGACAAGGTGCTGATGTAGGAACGCAATACCGTTCTGTAATTTTTTATCATAATACAGCACAAAAAGAAAAAGCCATTAAATTTATTAAATCCTTAGAAGCTGAAAAAGTATTTACCGATAAAATTGTAACCGAAATTACAGCTTTTAAAAACTATTATGTTGCTGAAAATTATCATCAAGATTATTACAATAACAATAAATCACAAGGATATTGCAACGCTGTTATTAATCCGAAATTGATTAAATTCAGAAAAAAATTCAAGGAAAAATTAAAAAAATAATTTTTTTGGTTATTTTGGTTGAAAAGATTTGTTTATAATTATTTATAAGCAAATCTTTTTGTATTTTTATCACTCATAAAATATATAAATAATGTCTTATAACAAATTTGAAGAATACAGCATAGAAGCAACTGAGGAAATTAAAAAAAAATACCTTTCTATTCTTACTGAAATTGGTGAAGATCCAAACCGAGAAGGGCTTTTAAAAACTCCAGAACGTGCTTCAAAAGCTATGCAATTTTTAACACATGGTTATGATTTAGATCCTGAAAAAATTTTAGAATCTGCTATGTTTAATGAAGATTATTCCGAAATGGTTATTGTAAAAGATATTGAATTGTATTCGCTTTGCGAACATCATATATTGCCTTTTTTCGGAAAAGTACATATTGCATATATTCCTAATGGAAAAATTGTTGGATTAAGTAAAATACCTAGAATTGTAGATGTATTTGCACGTCGTTTACAAGTACAAGAACGCCTTACCGATCAAATTGTAAATGTATTAAATAAAGTATTAAAACCGCAAGGCGTTGCTGTGGTTATTGAAGCGTCGCATATGTGTATGATGATGCGTGGTGTACAAAAACAAAATTCGGTTACAACAA
>CAYOWM010000225.1:0-3592 GCA_964407635.1 uncultured Flavobacteriaceae bacterium | reverse complement strand
GCAATATAACTAATTACTATGCGAATTGTTTCGGGGAAATTAAAAGGTAGAAGGATACACGCTCCTGATAAGCTACCAACACGACCAACAACAGATATGGCAAAAGAAGCCTTATTTAATATTCTAAACAACCAATATTATTTTGATGAATTAGCAGTATTGGATTTGTTTTCTGGCATTGGAAGTATTTCTTTAGAATTTGCTTCTAGAGGAACAACCGATATAACTAGCGTAGATAATTTTTACGGATGCGTATCGTTTTTAGATAAAACAGCCAAAAATTTTAAAATTGATTTAAACATTGTTAAAAGCGATGCTTTCAAATTTTTAAAGGCAAATACAAGGCAATACGATATTATTTTTTCCGATCCTCCATACGCTTTGGAACAAGATAAATTTGAGGAAATATATAATTTAGTTTTTGAAAAGCAACTACTTAAAGAAAGCGGTTTGTTAATTATTGAACATTCCAAAAAAACAGATTTATCGCATCTAGAAAATTTTGTAAAAACAAAAAAATACGGAAGTAATCTATTCAGTTTTTTCAACTAGTAATTCCTAAAAAAAATAAAACTATATTAGACTACCACATCGCTACATTGTTACATTAACACAATTGCTACATTAACACAATTGTTACATTAAAACATCGCTACATTAAAACATTGGTAAATTATTTTGCAACTCTAATTTTCTGACCAACACGTAAATTATTGTTAGTTAGACCGTTTAATTTTTTAATTACTGTAGTTGGCACACCGTATTTTTTAGAGATTTGATACATGGTTTCTCCTTTTTGTACAATGTGAAACTTAGGTGTTTTAGCCGTTTTAGTTGCTGCTTCCTTCTTTATTGGCGTTTCTTTTTCAGTTTTTACAGTTGTGTCCTTTGCAGTTGTTTCTGTAGTTGTTGTATTGGTATTATTTTCAGTTTCATTAGCAATTGAATTATCCGCAACATTTGGTTTGTTTTTAATCATATCCGAACCATCACCTTTAATTTGCTTTAATTTAACTTTTAAAACAGAGGAATAGTATTCTGTTTCAATACGTTTAATATCCGATTGCATTTTTGATAACTTAACTACTGTTGCAACAGGAGGGAAGCCTTGGTAATTTAACGTAAGCCAATTAGTTTGTTTTCCTTTTCTATCCTCAATAGAACCAATGTCAAAAGTGCTTTTTATCATACCAACAACATCAGGATTAGTAAGTACAACCGTTGAGATTAAACTACTTTTATAGTTTTCGATATAATTTAAAAATTCCTCACCTTCCGCAGTAATTTCATTATTATTAAAAAATAATTCATCTACAAATTCTGTTGATTTTTTTTCTTTAACAACCGCTTTTAAATCGTTTAAATAATTATAAAATGTATTGCTAATTTGATGTACTTTATCTGCAGTTTCTTTGTAACGAGTAAATTCCTCGTCGTTTTTTGCTTTGTTATAGATAACATCTAAAAGCGTTCCGTTTTTGATAGAGTTAATTTCATTAGACTCCTCAATTTTATTATTCATAATTTCAAAAGAGGATAATTCACCTTTTTGTTTGCACGAAATAATTGTTATGAGGGAGAAAAACAATATTAAATTTACCTTTTTCATACGCATAGTTGTTATTAATTAAATAGTATTCCTTACAAAAGTACTATTTTTTTTATAAAAACAATGGTTTATTTTGTTTTTTTAACTTTTATTTCTTGTCCTATGGAAATTTCAGTACTTTCCATATTGTTAAATTTCAGTAAATCCGTAATAGTAACCTTATATTTTCTTGCGATGGAATACATCGTATCGCCTTTTTTTACTTTGTGTATAATGTAGGTTTCTATTGTGTTATCTGTTTTGTTTTCAGGTGAATACATTTTTAATTCTTGACCAACAGCTATGTCGTTTGAGGTTAAATCATTGTATTGTTTTAATTTATCCACACTTATATTGTTTGCTCGTGCGATTGCGTAAAGTGTTTCTCCTGCACCAACAATATAAATTTTAGTTTTATCAAGTATAAATTGTTTTTTTGCAATTTCCTTTTTAGGTTTTATTTGATTTTGCGATTCTTTAGGCTTTTCGTCAATGTGTTCTATCAAATCTTTATTTTCATAATTTTTACCTAAAACTAAATTGTCAAAATAGTATAATTCATATTTTTCGATAAGTTCAATTAATTTAGCAGGATATTTTTTATCCGTAGCGTAACCTGCAGCTCGTAATCCTTTTGCCCAACCTTTGTAGTCGTTTGGTGCTAATTTAAATAGTTTTTCGTATCGTTTTTTGTGATATAAAAATAAGGAATGATCTCTAAAAGAGGATTCGGCATGTTCGTATTTTCTAAAACATTCTCCTTTTTTATCATCATCGTGATAGACACGATCGCCTTCCCAATTATGGCATTTAATACCAAAGTGATTTTTTGCTTTTGTAGTTAAAATACTTTGTCCATATCTCGATTCTAACAAGCCTTGTGCTAAGGTAATACTTGCAGGGATTTTATAATTTTCCATTTCGTGAATTGCCATAGCACCATATTTTTTTATATAGTCAATTTTTAATTTGGATAAATTTGGTTTGTCTTTATATAGAGTAGTTAGTATTTCGTTGTTGTAAACGGTTTTGTTATTCGATACATCTATAATATCTTTTCTTGGTGTAGTTTTGTGTTTTTTTATGTTTTTTTTGCTATCTGTAATTCTTTTTCGTCTTACAGTGGTTGGTTTCTTTTTTGTATAGCTTGTATGTTTATGTGCACCACAACTTGACAATATTGCAACTAAAAGTAGTAAGGGAATTATTTTTTTCATATATATTTTGTCTTATTCTTGCAAAAGTAATTTTTTCTTTTTTATTAATTGCGAATTCATCGCTTTTATTCCTTGTAATCCTCCTGTGTGTATTGCTAAAATTTTAGAATTTTCAGGAAAATATCCTTTTTGGATTAGTTTGTCTATCGCAAAAAACATTTTTCCTGTGTAAATCGGATCTAATGCAATGCTATATTTTTCTTTAAAATCATTTATAAAACGAATTAATTCCTCATTTATTTTAGCAAATCCTCCAAAATGGAATTCGTTTATTAAAGTGAATTCTTTATTCGTTAATTTTTCAATTTCGGTTTTTAAGAAATCTCCTTTTAAGGCAGGAAAACCAATTATTTTTTGGTGTTTTTTGCTAGAATTAGCTATTCCTGCGATAGTTCCGCCAGTTCCTACTGCTACGGCAATATAGTTGAAAATACTATCTTTTTCGGTTAAAATTTCGGTACAGCCTTTAATGGCTAATTGGTTTGTTCCTCCTTCAGGAACTAAGTAAAAATTACCAAATTCATTTCGTAATTTTTTTATGAAATTAGATGTAGTTTTGTTTCGATATTCGGTTCTGCTAATAAATTCAAAATGCATACCTTGTTTGGATGCGAATTGTAAAGAAGGGTTTGTAGCAAGGGTTTTTTTTAAATCTTTTGCCAATTCATCACCTCTAATAATTCCGATTGTTTTAAAACCGAATAATTTTCCTGCATAAGCAGTTGCCGTAATGTGATTAGAAAAAGCACCTCCAAAACTTAGCAATTGTTCAAAGCCTTGCTCCCGT
>CAYOWM010000224.1:0-3609 GCA_964407635.1 uncultured Flavobacteriaceae bacterium | reverse complement strand
AATAGCAAAATTTAATTCGTTTTTTGCTAAAACTACATCCTCATTTTTTTGTTGCAAAACATAGCGATAAATCTTAGATAATTTTGTGGTAAACTTTTCGGCTTGTTTAGGATTTTCGGCAATTAATGAGGTTAGTACATTTAAACTATTAAACAAAAAATGTGGGTCTAATTGGTTTTTAAGACTTTCAAATTTTGCAGATTGTACTTTTTCAATTACTTGGTGCTTGGTTACTTTTTTTTCGGTTAATGCCTTGAAAAAATAAATTGCATGTGTAATTAAAAGTATGTTTGCAGTGATAATTAAGCTAAAAATATAGTAACTTTTACTGGTATGTAAAAAATCGTTGAAATCGCCTTTTTCAAAAATTATAACCGTTGCAAGTCGTAAAACAGTAATTACAAGCATGGTTAAAACCGTTGCACCAATCGATCCTAGAAATAATCTTTTTTTCGGTTCTTTTTTCCAAGAATAGAATCTATCTAAAAATTTAAAAAACCAGTAATTTGTTAGCGTTATAGAAAATGAATAAAACTGTGTAATAATAAAAACAGTAACCAATTCTGCAATTGGAAGAGAAAACCCATTACCAAAAACCAATCTTTCGATAATAAATATAACTGTTCCGATTAGTAAAATTGTTTTTAAAATATTGTTTTTAGAATCCATCATTTAGTAAAACCTCAAAAGTTACATCTTTGTTTACAACTTCAAATTTAGCATTTTTAAATTCAGGAGAACCATATAAAGTTGGATTATTACTAAATCCGTAATCCTCGGTTGGCCTGCCAGTAGTTAGATCAAAATCTAATTTTCCGTTTTCGTTTTTGTCGTGATAAACTGCAATTGCATAAGTACCAGTTGTAATATTGGTAAATTGAACTTGTGCAGTACCATTTTTTACACTTACAGCCTTTGATTTTAACGGATTTTTTAGAAAATTTTTGTTCGTATATATAGCAAAATACACTTTTCCTTTAGGGTTTTGAATAGCTGCTACACGAACGGTAATAGCATAATTAGTTTGTTTTTTGTCCTTTTGCGAATACATAGCCAAAGTTGCTAGTAGTAATGCGATACTGATAATTAATCGAATCATAATTTTTGTTTTTATGGGTTAATAACACTGCAAATATCCGAGCATTTATAATTGCTAAAAACTAAAATATACTGAACTGTTATTTTTTTAAGATGAATTGTAAAAAAAGGCTTTATTACACACAAACAAGACAATATGTCTTATAAATTCATTGTTAAATGACAAAAAGTCGCTTTTTATCCTTTGGAATACCTTTTGCCAAGTATAAAATGAAAATTAAAAAAATAAATGTTTAACCAAAAAAATATAAAATTATGACACTAGTAAAATACCAAAACCAAGTACCAAATTTATTTAACAAGTTTTTTGATACAGAATTTGATTCGTTTTTAAACAAAAATTATTCTAGCACAAACACTAGTTTACCAGCTGTGAATATTAAAGAAACCGATGCCGATTACCAAGTAGAATTTGCAGCTCCAGGTTATGATAAAAAAGATTTTAATATCGAATTAAACAACGATGTTTTAACCATTTCATCTGAAAAAGTGATAGAAAACGACGAGGAAAAAACCAATTTTTCTAAAAAAGAATTCAGTTACGAGTCCTTTTCAAGATCGTTTAATTTACCAGAATTAGTCGAAGGCGATAAAATCCATGCAACCTACAAAAATGGCATCCTAAACGTGGTAATTCCTAAAAAAGAGGAAGCGAAACCAAAACCAATTAAACAGATAAAAATAGCCTAATTTGGTTTCTAAAATTGTAAAACAATACAAAAAAAAGCAAGAAAGGATATTCTTTTCTTGCTTTTTCCCGCAAAATTCACCACTATACTATTTTATAATATCTAAAAATCATAAAATCAATAGTTTAAATTATATTTTTCAATTATAAAAACCCAAATTTGAAGGAGTTTGAAAGTATCTTTATTCATCTGCTACATTTCAAAACCCTTGAAATACTAAGGTATTCCTACGGATTTTAAAATTTCACATCTAAACAAAGCTAATTCCATGAATTTTTGCGGTTTTATCAGTTCAAACATAAATTAAATAGTGTAAATTTGTATAAAAGAAAAGATATATGGCATTTATAGATTACTACAAAGTATTAAACATACCAAAAACGGCAAGTGAAAAAGATATTAAAAAAGCATATCGTAAATTAGCACGAAAATACCATCCTGATGTAAATCCGAATGATAAAATTGCCGAAAAAAAATTTAAAGAAATTAACGAAGCAAACGAAGTTTTAAGCAATCCAGAAAATCGTAAAAAATACGATAAATACGGTAAAGATTGGAAACATGCCGAAGAGTTTGAAAAACAAAAACAACGTAGCTACCAGAACCACACAGGTTCGTATCAAAATTACGGACAAGAAAGTGATTATTCTGACTTTTTTGAGCAAATGTTTGGTGGTGCTGGTGGTTTTTCTGGAAATAGAAATTCCGTAAAATTTCGTGGACAAGATTTTAATGCAGAATTGCATTTAAGACTTTCGGATGTATATAAAAACCAAAAACAAACCGTTACTGTAAACGGCAAAAATATTCGTTTAACCATTCCTGCTGGTGTAGAAAACGGTCAAACAATTAAAATTAAAGGACACGGCGGAAAAGGTGCAAACGGAGGACAAAATGGCGATTTATACATCACTTTTGCAATTCAAAATGACACCAAATTTAAACGAGATGGTAATAATTTACACATTGATGTAGATTTAGATTTGTACAAAGCAATTCTCGGTGGTGCTATTGTTATCGAAACCTTATCAGGAAAAATAAAACTAAAAGTAAAGCCTGAAACACAAAACGAAACCAAAGTAAAATTAAAAGGAAAAGGCTTTCCTGTATATAAAAAAGAAGGTGTATTTGGCGATTTGTACATTCGTTATAAAATAAAAATCCCAACAAACCTTAGCAATAAAGAAAAAGAATTATTTACAAACTTAGCTAAACTCCGATAATTATGAACGAAAATAAAATTACCATTAGCCAGTTTTGCGAGATTTACGAAATACCTTCCGATTTTATCGAATCGCTACAAAAATACGAACTTATAGAACTAATTCGTGCCGAAAACACAGCATATATACACCACGAACAAGTAGCACAAATTGAAAAATTTATGCGATTGCATTACGATTTGAACATAAATTTTGAAGGGTTAGATGTTATTCACAATCTACTAAACCAATTAGAAACACTACAACAAGAAGTAATCTTACTGAAAAATAAATTGCAGTAACCCGTTTTTTTGATATATTTGCTAGATGATAAAGGCAGAAAATTTAATTAAAAAATATGGTGAATTAACCGTTTTAAAAAACGTTTCTCTACACATAAAAAAAGCAGAAGTTGTTTCGATTGTTGGTCCTTCTGGTGCAGGAAAAACAACCTTACTGCAAATTTTAGGCACTCTAGACAAACCTAGCAATCAACAAGAAGCAAAAGTGTTTTTTAACCAAACCGATATTCTTAAATTATCCGACAAGGAATTATCCGCTTTTAGAAATAAAAATATCGGATTTATATTTCAATTTCATCAATTATTACCAGAATTTAC
>CAYOWM010000223.1:0-3612 GCA_964407635.1 uncultured Flavobacteriaceae bacterium | reverse complement strand
CTTTTCATAACGAAAATCTATGAATTTTTCGGGTTAAGACATTTCATTAACTACTTTTTTGACTAGCATTATAAAAAACATTCTATTTCTTATTAGGTTTCGTATATTTGCAATATGAATGAGAATCTAGATGCTTCCAATGACAATTTATCTAATGTAGATTTAGATGTAGAAAAAAAATTAAGACCTTTACGTTTTGATGATTTTACTGGTCAAGAAAAAATATTAGACAATCTTAAAATTTTTGTACAAGCTGCAAACCAACGTAACGAAGCTTTAGATCACACACTCTTTCACGGTCCTCCAGGATTAGGAAAAACAACACTTGCCAATATTTTAGCACACGAACTAAATGCTAGTATTAAAATAACTTCTGGTCCTGTTTTAGACAAACCTGGTGATTTAGCAGGATTATTAACCAATTTAAGCGAACGAGATGTATTGTTTATTGATGAAATCCATCGGTTGAGTCCGATAGTAGAAGAATATTTATATTCTGCTATGGAGGATTATAAAATAGATATCATGATTGAATCTGGTCCAAACGCTAGAACTGTTCAAATAAATTTAGAACCTTTTACCTTAATAGGAGCAACCACAAGGTCTGGTTTACTAACCGCACCAATGCGAGCTAGATTTGGAATTAGTAGCAGATTACAATATTATGACACACAACTTTTAACTACTATTGTACAACGTAGTGCAGGAATTTTAAACGTTCCGATTACCATGGAAGCAGCTATTGAAATTGCTGGTAGAAGTCGTGGTACACCAAGAATTGCCAATGCTCTTTTACGTAGAGTGCGCGATTTTGCTCAAATTAAAAATGAAGGAAATATCGAAATAGAAATTACCAAATTTGCCTTAGAAGCATTACAAGTAGATGCACATGGTTTAGACGAAATGGATAATAAAATCCTCACCACTATTATTGATAAGTTTAAAGGTGGTCCTGTTGGAATTAGCACTCTCGCAACAGCTGTTAGTGAAAATGGCGAAACTATAGAAGAGGTTTATGAACCCTTTTTAATTCAGCAAGGATTTATTATCCGAACGCCTCGTGGTAGAGAAGTAACCGAACTTGCCTATAAACACCTTGGTAAAACTAGAAATCCCAGACAAGGCGAATTGTTTTAACCACATTATATACTAGAAATTTCTATTATGTGTTCAAATTACTGCAAAATATAGGTTTCTGCTAGATTCATCTTTATTTTTCTGTAAATTTACTCAAAAAAGTTTGGTTATTCTGTAAAAAATTATAACTTTGCAATTCAAAGTACTTTTAAATATGGATAAAACAAATTATTTACAAGACCTCAACGAAATAAAAAATATTATGAATCGTTCTACACGATTTATGAGTTTAAGTGGTTTATCAGGAATATTAGCAGGTTTATATGCTTTAATTGGTGCTTTTTTAGCAAAAAATATACTAAATAATTTTTTAGATTCTAGCAAACACAGACTTTTACCAAAATATGGCAATTTACAAACCGAATTTCTTGTTATTGCCTTTGTTGTAGCCATTTTATCTATTATTACTGCTTACTTTTTAAGCAAACAAAAAGCAAAAAAACAAGGCGTTAAAATTTGGGATAGTACAACAAAACGCCTGTTATTTCATTTTTTAGTTCCTTTAGTTACTGGCGGAATTTTAAGTTTACAAATGATACATTTTGGATTTTATGGCTTTATTGCACCAATGACACTCATTTTTTATGGGTTAAGTATTGTAAATGCCAGTAAATACACCATCGGAAATGTAAAATATCTAGGATTTGCCGAAATTATTTTAGGCTTAATTGCCATGCAATATATAGGATACGGAATTTATTTTTGGGCAATTGGTTTTGGTGTTTTTCATATCATTTATGGAACTATTATGTATTTTACCATCGAAAAAGAACAAATTTAATCTACAAAAACAAGCTCTTGTCTATAATTGAAAACATAAACAAAACTTTTGATAATCGTGTACGATTAGGCATTATGGCAGCACTAATGGTTAATGAATCCGTAGATTTTAACACCTTAAAAGAATTGTTAGCCGTTACTGACGGAAACCTCGCTAGCCATATAAAAGCCTTAGAAAAAATGGATTATATTCTAATTCAAAAACAATTTATTGGCAAAAAAACAAATACTAAATACAGCGTTACTAAATTAGGAAAAATGGCATTTAAAAAACATATAAAAGCACTTGAACAACTAATTACGCAACAAAAAAATCAAAATAAAATTTAAAAAAATTTATATAATTACTTTGAAATGCAAAGCACTTTTAAAAAAACAAGAAAAAAGATTATCCTTTGGTTATTTGAACATTCGCAAACCATATACACAAAATGGTTTAAAAAAAAGGTTCAAGCTTGGAATATTAGCAAAGCGGAATTGATGGCATTTCCTAAAAATACGTTTGGTAAAAAACTAGGCGAATTTCTAATTCAAAACAACTTTGAAATTTTACCAAAACTAGAACGGCACGATTGCTACCATGTACTAACCAATTACAAAACCGAAGTACAAGACGAAATTGCTTTACAATACTTGTGTTTTGGCAACGGAAAACGAAGCGTATATCTATTTGGTGTAATCTTTTTAGGTACGCTTTTACTTCCTGATTATTACAAATATTACCTAAAATCTTATAAAAAAGGTAAACAAGCAAATGTATTTTACAATTTTGATTTCAAAAAAATGCTACTGCTTGATTTTGAAACCATACAAACAATCATTTTTTAAAAAAACAACTACTATATGAAAAATGAAAGCCTTTTTTTAGTAATTTTTTTTGCATTAAGCCTAGTTATAATCAGAATTTATTTTGCAAAATCTATATTCTATTCTTTTTTAATATGGAATCTTTTTTTAGCCTACATCCGTTAATAACAAGCAAGTTAATTATAGTTAGCGATTCTAAATTAACAACAGCAATACTATTGCCAATTTGGTTGTTATTTTTACCAAATGCACCATATATCGTTACGGATTTATTACATTTAACACACAACAAATCTGCAATATCAATATGGTACGATGCTTTATTAATAACAACGTTTGCCATAATTGGAATGCATTATTTTTACCAATCTATTTATATTTTACAAAACTATTTTAACCCAAAAAATTCATACATTTTCTATTACAAAGCCAAACTACCTACTATAATTGAAAATACTCAAAATTTATTTAGCTCAAAATTGGGCTACAATTATTTCTCTAAATAAATTCCTGTGCTTCCCAATTAGCTCACAACTTTTTTATTTTTTATATTTTTTGGTATATTTTCTATATAATTGTTTTTGATGTGTGTCCAAATCAATATCTCTACCTTGGATAAACGCTTTTTCAATATTGTTGGTACGCATATCTAAGGCATCACCTGTTGAGATAATAAGTGTTGCATCTTTGCCTATTTCTAAAGTTCCGATTTGGTTGTCCATACCTAATATTTTAGCTGGATTTGCAGTAATCATTGCAACTGCTTTTTCGTAATCTAAGCCATAAGCAACAGTTGTACCTGCGTAAAAAGGCAAATTACGACTATTCATTCGTTCCATATCTCCTTGTGTATCTAAGGCTACTAAAATTCCTGCATCATCTAGTGTT
>CAYOWM010000222.1:0-3623 GCA_964407635.1 uncultured Flavobacteriaceae bacterium | reverse complement strand
AAACGTTGTTTTATGGTTTGTAAATTTTCCATATTTTATTCTAAACTAATTTTCCTATTAAGGTTGCAGCAGTTGCTTTAGTTACTTTTACTTGTACAAAATCGCCCAATTTTTCGTTACCTGTTTTTGGAAAAACAACTACTGCATTTTGCGAATTTCGTCCTTTCCATTCGTTTTTATTTTTTTTAGAAATTCCGTCAATTAAAACTTCTACTGTTTGACCAATAAAACGTTCTAAACGAATTTTACTATGTTTCATTTGTTTATCAATGATTTCCGTTAAACGGCGTTTTTTCACTTCTAAAGGCACGTCATCTGGCATTTTTTTAGCCGCCAAAGTTCCTGGTCTTTCTGAGTATGCAAACATAAATCCGAAATCGTATTTTACATAATCCATTAAAGACAATGTTTCTTTATGATCTGCTTCGGTTTCGGTACAAAAACCAGTGATTAAATCGTGTGAAATAGAACAATCAGGTATTATTTTGCGGATTTTATCAATTAACGTAATATATTCCTCGCGTGTATGTTGTCTATTCATTTTTTCGAGAATTCGTGTACTTCCCGATTGTACTGGCAAATGAATATATTTACAAATATTAGTGTGTTTTGCAATTGCATGTAGTACATTTTCGTGCATATCATGTGGATTAGATGTTGCAAAACGAATACGCATTTTTGGTAATGCTGTTGCAACCATATCTAACAATTTTGCAAAATCTACGGCTGTTGCTTGTGCAATTTCCGACGCTTTAGAAAAGTCTTTTTTTAATCCTCCTCCATACCAAAGGTAAGAATCGGCATTTTGACCTAATAAGGTAATTTCTTTGTATCCTTTATTCCATAAATTGGTTGCTTCATCAATAATACTTTTTGGATCACGACTACGTTCACGACCACGAGTAAAAGGCACGACACAAAATGTACACATATTATCACAACCTCTAGTTATAGTAACGAATGCAGAAACACCGTTAGAATTTAAACGAACTGGCGACACATCTCCATACGTTTCTTCTTTAGATAAAAGTACATTTATTGCATCCTTACCATCGGAAACTTCGCGTAAAAGGTTTGGTAAATCTCGATACGCATCTGGTCCTACAACCAAATCAACCATTTTCTCTTCTTCTAGAAATTTCACTTTCAAACGTTCTGCCATACAGCCAAGAACACCTATTTTCATTTTAGGGTTTTGGTCAATTCGCACACGATTGTATTTTTGCAAACGTTTGCGAATGGTTAATTCCGCTTTTTCACGAATCGAACAAGTATTTACTAAAACTAAATCTGCTTCTTCTAAAGAATTTGTAGTATTATATCCTTCCGTAGCTAAAACTGCCGCAACAATTTCGCTATCGTTCATATTCATTTGACAGCCATAACTTTCAATAAAAAGCTTTTTGGTATTTCCTTCTTTTGTTTCGGTTACTAATGCTTGTCCTTGTTTTTTTTCCTCTATTACGTGTTCGCTTGCCATAAATAATTTTCTATTCCTTTAGATTGCAAATATACAACCATAAATTAAATAGATGACAATTTGACAGTATAATTAATAAATTAATATACTTCCTTTTTTAACCGAATGGTTTTTAGATAATGCGTAATAATAAATTCCTTTTTCAAGAGAGGAAACATCCATTGATGAATTGGTTTTAATAGAAAGAACTTCTTTTCCTAAAGTAGAATAAACATGAATATCTATTAAATTACTAGCATTTTTCAATTGCAAACTTTTAATTTTTTTATTATAGTACAATTTTATGTTATTGCTAATAAAATAATCATCTATTGAAAGAAAAGCCATATCTACTAAAGAATTTCCTTCATTATAGTCAATTGGATCACATCCTGAAGACATACCAAATAATCCTACGCTTTGAACACCTATACCTTCAATTAATTTTTCACCACAATCCAAACCGTAATATTTTAAATTAGAAATACCATGAAAGGAATTTGTACCTATTTCTACAATTGGATTTGTATTTCCAATCATAGATACTATCGGACTAACTAAATCATCTCCTATTTCTAAATCAAAATCTAACAAAAGTTCTTCTACACCATCTACAAGCTTATACACTTTTTTAGTAGCCAAATCTTCTCTAAGTAAATCTCCATTAGTTGCATGAAAATATGTAACGCCATTAACCGTTTGCATATAATCTAAAGCAATATCAAAATAATAATTATTACTTGGAAAAAAATAATCGTAATGATGCATATTCCAAACTTTACCAAGTACTAAGGTTGGTGTATAATTTTGAGCATAGAAATGTACACTAAAAAAAAGCGTAAAAATAAAAAATAAAACTCTCTTCATAACGCTGATATTTAAACAGTTAATAACCACAAATATATTAAAAAAAAATCATTATAAAAAATATATTTGTAAAATTAAAAAAAATCTACATACTTTTGCCAACGAATTAGGATTAGTTTTTTTGTTTTTAGTTCAAAAAACCTTGTTCTCAAAAATAATATTATACCTTAATATATATGGCAAAGAATTTAGTTATCGTTGAGTCTCCTGCAAAAGCAAAAACCATTGAGAAATTTTTAGGAAAAGATTTTCAAGTAGAATCCAGTTTTGGACATATAGCAGATTTGCCTTCCAACGAATTAGGAATTAATGTGGATGGTGATTTCAAACCCAAATATATCGTTTCTGCTGATAAAAAAGACCTTGTAAAAAATCTTAAAAATTTGGCAAGTAAAGCAGAAACAGTTTGGTTAGCTAGTGATGAGGATCGAGAAGGAGAAGCAATTGCATGGCACTTATACGAGCAACTAAAACTAAAAGATACCAACACGAAACGTATTGTTTTTCATGAAATTACTAAATCTGCAATTCTTAATGCTGTAGAAAACCCAAGAAGCATTAATTACGATTTAGTAAATGCACAACAAGCTCGTAGAGTTTTAGACCGATTAGTTGGTTACGAATTATCACCTGTACTTTGGCGTAAGGTAAAAGGTGGATTATCTGCTGGTAGAGTGCAATCTGTTGCTGTACGATTAATTGTAGAAAGAGAACGTGAAATACTAGATTTTAAACCAAAAGCAAGTTATAGAATAGATGCTGAATTTACCACAAAAGCTGGTAAGAAATTCAAAGCAAAACTTCCTAAAAATTTTGCTACCAAAAAAGAAGCCGAGGATTTTTTACAATCATGTTTAAAAGCCGATTTTAAAGTTAGCGATTTACAAACAAAACCAGCAAAAAAATCTCCTGCTGCACCATTTACCACATCTACTTTACAACAAGAAGCTTCTAGAAAATTGTATTTTCCTGTTGCGAAAACGATGATGGTAGCACAACGTTTATATGAAGCAGGACTTATTACCTATATGAGAACGGATTCCGTAAATTTATCCAAAGACGCAAAAAATGCTGCTGCTGCTGCAATTACTTCCCTTTATGGAGCAAATTACAGCAAAACTAGAAACTATAAATCCAAATCTAAAGGAGCACAAGAAGCACACGAAGCCATACGTCCGACAAACATGTCCAGACAAGGCGTAGAAACCGATTATGACCAAGACAGACTGTACAATTTAATTTGGAAACGTACTATTGCCTCGCAAATGAGCGATGCACAACTAGAACGTACTAATGT
>CAYOWM010000221.1:0-3626 GCA_964407635.1 uncultured Flavobacteriaceae bacterium | reverse complement strand
ATACGGAAAAAACAAACGAAAAGTTACCAATAATATCGTAGCAACATTTGAATTTAAAGACGGAAAAATAACCAAACATACCGATGATTTTAACCTATACAATTGGTCAAAACAAGCTTTAGGTTTAAAAGGATTATTACTTGGTTGGACACCTTATTTCAAAAGAAAACTCCAAACAGAAGTACATGCAAAATTAGATGATTTTAGTAAATAAACCATATAATAAAAATTGTAAGGATACTTTCAAATTTGAAAAAATAAGCTACGTTTGTATCATATTACTACAGTTCTATTATTTCTAAGCAACCATAATTTTCACTTAAAAATAGATATATTAAATCCTTTTTCTTTCGCAAAATATTTTCCAACTGTACCGTTGTTGTATTTCCTGTTCTTATCCAAATTATTTTTGGTGGAAATCCTTTAATTATACTTAAATCACAAAAATCAGAATCAAAAGTTACAATTGCAAAGTTATTTTCTTTCGCAAAATCAAATATTTCAATATCTTTTGAATTTTCAAGTCCCAATTCTCTAACTTGTTTTGAACTAGGGAATAAATCTATAATTCGGGTTACAAGTCTAAACGATATATTTTGATCAAAAAGAAGTTTCATTATGCATAAATCTTTCCTTTTTCTTTTTTTGCTGCAAATGAAAGACAGGCATTTATTTGTTTTTCAGAAAGCTCTAGAAATTCATTTAAAATTTCCTTTCTAGTCATTCCATTTGATAACCAAGATAAAATATCATATACAGAAATTCTTGTTCCTTTAATTATTGGTTTTCCAAATCTTTTTTCAGTGTTAATTTCTATATATTTATTAAAATCCATCTTACAAAGATAAGTATTATTTTATTAAATATTTAAACTTTTTTATAAATCTATAAATCCGCAAAGGTTTTCGTTACGAAAAACTAAAATGTATGTAATATTGGTATAGCACAGTTTGAAACATGCAAACATAACAAGTTATGGCGAGTATCGAAAACCTTTGCGGATTTATGGTAAATGCCACTTATACCTAATTACTATAAACATGCATTATATAATTTGGAACGGTATTTGTACTAATTCCAATAAAAAAATTATGGATTTATTTTTATTACTTATAGGATTATTCTTTATTCTTTTAGGTGTCGTTGGTGCTTTTTTACCAATTTTACCAGGACCAATAATGGGTTGGATAGGTTTATTATTGCTTCAATTAACTAGCGTAATTGCTAAAGATTGGACTTTTTTAGGAGTAACTTTAGCGGTTTCGGTTATTGTTTTTGTTTTAGATTATATCATTCCTGCAATAGGAACTAAACGATATGGAGGAACAAAATATGGTATTTATGGCTCAATGATAGGACTATTTTTAGGCTTGTTTTTTGGAGGAGTTTTAGGCATTATCATAGGACCTTTTTTAGGAGCATTTGTAGGGGAAATGTTAAAAGATAGTAGCGATTCTAACAAAGCATTACGAGCAGCTTACGGATCGTTTATTGGTTTTTTATTCTCTACAGGAATTAAATTTGCCGTTTCCACCACTTTTTTAGTGCTTTTTATTAACCAAGCTTGGGAAAAATTAGATTTATTTTTTTAAAACAACTGCGATAATTTAACTTACTTTTGTATTTTTAAATTTACAACAAATTGCAAATAGTAAACGGATTAGAAAATTATAAAGCAACTAAAAAAAGTATCGTAACACTTGGTACTTTTGATGGAGTACATATTGGACACCAAAAAATAATTAAAAAATTACTTAAAAAATCCGATACTACAACTAGTGTTTTGCTTACTTTTTTTCCGCATCCACGAATGGTTTTACAAGATGCAAACGACTTAAAATTATTAAATACCATTACCGAAAAAGCACACTTATTAGAAAAATTAGGATTAGAAACTTTAATTATTCAACCTTTTACAAAAGAATTTTCACGACTCTCAGCAGTAGAATTTGTGCGAGATGTTTTAGTTAACAAATTAAATATAGATACCTTAATTATTGGTTATGACCATCGCTTTGGTAAAAATAGAGAAGGTACTTTTGAACACTTACAAGAACTAGCCGAATTATACAATTTTAAACTAAAAAAAATTGAAGCCAAAGAGATTAAAGACGTGGCGATAAGCTCTACAAAAATCCGAAAAGCCATACAAAATGGCGAAATTGAAAAAGCAAATACATACCTAGGTTACAACTATATACTAACAGGAAAAGTAGTTCATGGCAAAGGCTTGGGTAAAAAATGGAACTATCCAACTAGTAATATTCAAATTTTAGAAAATTACAAATTAATTCCCAAAACTGGTGTTTATATTGTTTCTACAAGTATAAACAAAATAGTACATTACGGAATAATGAATATTGGTTTTAGACCAACTCTCGAAGGAAAACACCAAACAATTGAAGTCCATATTTTAGATTTTAATCAAGATATTTACGATAAAATAATCGAAGTGAAGTTGATTAAACGTTTGCGTAACGAACAAAAATTTGATTCTATTAACCAATTAATTACACAAATTAAAAAAGACGAAAAAGAAGCTAGAGAATTTCTTTTTAAAAAATAATTTTATATTTATGAAAAAACTGTAACTTTGCTACTTTCAATTTTAAACCCTTAAAACTAACAACAAACTCCCTCAAATACAACATTTTTAATTAAAATATTTTTCAAAGACAATTTTGATTGGGTTTGTTTTAAAAACTAACATCATGAAAAAACAAGTATTACCCTCAATTCTTGTAATTATCTTATTAATTTCAACATTTAAAAATTTTGGTTTTACCAATAAAATTGGCGATCCTATAAAAATTTTTAGAAAAAACAATACTTTACTACTACACACACGAAACAAAATTAAATTTAATATCAACTCTGTAAAATTAGACGATATTTCTAAATACGAATTAGGTATTATAGGAAATACGTTACGACTAAATAAAAACATAAAAATTGAAATAGCAGTCTATAACGACTCACGCTCAGATCCTGATTTTTCTAAAAATATTACACAAAAAAGAGCCGAAGTAATAAAACAATTTTTAATTAACGATGGTGTTAATCCAGATAATTTAATCGCTATTGGTTATGGTGATGAGCATATTTTAAACAAATGCAAACCAATGGTAAAATGCACTGCAAAAGAACATGCAGTAAACCGTAGAGTAGAATTAAAAATTCTTAATCCAGAAGCAATTGAGGACTATGTAATTGCTAAACGACATTAAAAATAAATAATTACCATTATTTCACCCTTACTTCATGTATTGAGTAAGGGTTTTTTTATGCCTTTTTACTTTTTTAACCTATCTTTGCATTTCAAATTTAAAGAAAATGTTACAAGTATCTTTTATAAAAGAAAATAAAGAAACCGTTTTAAAAGGATTAGCAGTTCGTAATTTTAAAAATGCCTCCGAAATTATCGACAACGTAATTTTAAAAGACGAAAATCGTAAAGCAACCCAAACAGAATTAGATAATACACTTTCACAAGCAAATAAAATCGCAAAAGAAATTGGTAATTTATTTAAATCTGGCAAAATAGATTTAGCAAACGAATCAAAAGTCATTGCACAGAATTTAAAAGAAAAATCTACGGTTTTAAAAGAAAAACTAAATACAATTCA
>CAYOWM010000220.1:0-3636 GCA_964407635.1 uncultured Flavobacteriaceae bacterium | reverse complement strand
TTGCTGCAACACCTGCAGCAGAACCGATAATTAGCATACTACCACCTGTTCCTGCTGAAAAAGCAACTAAGTGCCAAACAGAAGCATCCATCGGAGCAGTGTACATTCCCATTGAGGCAGCAACTAAAGGTACATTATCAATAATTGCAGAAAGCACTCCTAATAGTAAAATTACTACATTTTGACTAGGAATTACATCGTTTAAAACTTCTGCTAAATACCGAAGTGTACCAACTTGTTCACCATTAGCTATTGTTCCATATACTAAAGATTCAAGAGCTGCAACAGACATTAAAATTCCTAAAAAGAATAAAATACTAGACATTTCAATACGTGAAAGTGCTTTATGTGCAGAATATAAGTGCTTTCTTTCTTCTGAAAAATCTTCTTCTGGATGAATAAATTCAGATACTAACCAAACCACTCCTAAACCTAACATCATTCCAATATATGGAGGTAAATGTGTAATAGTTTTAAATACTGGAACAAAAATAATCATTCCTAAACCTAAAAATAGCATTTTTTTACTGCTTAATAATTTGTGTTTTCTTTCGTCGTCTTTTATATCTACATTTATATTGCCTTTGAAAACAGGTAATAGTGTAGCAATAAAAGTAGGAACAATTGCTGCTGCAGTAGAAGGAATTATTAGGCGTTCTACTAAATGTGCTGCAGAAACGCGTTTACCAATCCAAAGCATTGTAGTGGTTACATCTCCGATTGGAGACCAAGCTCCTCCAGCATTTGCAGCAATAACGATAAGTCCTGCAAACCATAATCTTGTATTGCGGTCTTTTACTAATTTTCTTAGTAAAGTAATTAATACGATGGTTGCCGTTAAGTTATCTATAATTGCCGATAATACAAAAGCAATAATTACCATTATCCACAATAATTTCTTTTTACTTTTTGCTTTAATCCAATTTTTTATGATATCAAAACCTTGGTGTAAATCTATAATTTCAACAATAGTCATTGCTCCAATTAAGAAAATCAATATTTCAGCGGTTTTTCCTAAATGGTGTAATAGTAAACTATGAAAACCTTCTTCTGCATGTTCTTTATTAGAAAGAAAATTAAATACATTTTCGTGTCCATCAATTAAATTGAACCAACCGTTATGAAACCCTATTGCGAGCAAAGCCCACATTATTGCAGCCATTAATAAAGCAGGAACGGTTTTATCTACTTTTAAAGGATGTTCTAAAGTGATTGCTAAGTATCCTAATACAAAGATTAATATAATAATTGCTGTCATTTTATTTTAAGTGTTAAATTAATTTTTTTAAGGCGATTTCAAACGCTGTTTTGCAAATATCCTTTTTACTAGCGTTTCTATCGTGTACTTTTTGGATTGCTGTACGTATAATATTTGAGGTATCGTTAAAAATAGCCTCATCTTGCATAGGCAAGTCAATTCTATTTTCCATTAAATAAGCAAAAACTCTGGCAATACCACAATTGGAAATAAAATCAGGTAATAAACTTGTTTTCTGATCGGTATATTCCATTATTGGTCCAAAGAATATTTCTTTGTCAGCAAAAGGAACATTTGCACCTGGAGAAATTACTTCTAAACCTGTTTCAATCATTTGGCTTATTTGCTCTTTTGTTACTAATCTTGAAGCAGCTGCAGGAATAAATATTTCGGCAGGTAAAGACCATATTTTTTCGTTCATTTCACTAAAAGGAATCATTTTATCTGAAACAAGTGTATTGCCATCTTTATTTCTAAATAATTCTGTCATTTCTTCTAAAGAGAATCCATTTTCGTTAATAACACCACCAACTCTGTCGATGATACCTACAACTTTAGCTCCTAATTGAGTTAAATAGTATGCAGCACCAGAACCAACATTACCAAAACCTTGTACAATTGCTCGTTTTCCTTTAATATTTCCGCCATAAATATCGTAATAATGTTTTACAGCTTGTACAACACCATAACCAGTTAGCATATCGGCAACGGTATATTTTTTAGATAAGTCAGGTGTAAACCGTGCATCCTCTAAAACTTTAATAACACCAAGTCGCAATTGACCAATTCGGTTAATTTTATCAGCTTCACTTGGTTTAAAATGTCCGTTAAAAATTCCTTCTTGAGGATGCCAAACACCACAACTTTCGGTAATTGGAATAACATCGTGAATTTCATCTACATTCAAATCACCACCTGTTCCGTAATAATGTTTTAACAAAGGGGTTACTGCTTTGTACCAACGTTCTAAAACGCCTTTTTTACGAGGGTCTTGAGGGTCAAAATTAATTCCTGATTTTGCTCCACCAATTGCAGGACCAGAAACGGTAAATTTAACTTCCATTGTTTTTGCCAAGGAAAGCACTTCATTCATATCTAAGCCTTTTCGCATTCTAGTTCCTCCACCTGCAGCACCACCTCTAAGCGAGTTTATAACGGTCCATCCTTCTGCTTCGGTTTCTTGGTCTTTCCAATGAAAAACTATTTCTGGTTGTTTGTTTTCGTATTTTTTGAGTAATTCTTTCATTTTTTGAATAAAATTGTTGGTTTCTTAAAAAAAGTTGCACAAATATAATTTTTTTATTCATATATGAGATAGAATATACAGAATAGTTTATTTCCTAATAATAAAAATATTTAATGCTAATTTTACTTCAACAATTTTTCTAAATAATGTTCCGTTACATCAAAATCGGATTTTAATTGCTCAATTTTTTTTGATATTTGGTTTTTATTTATATTTTTATTTGATTTTTTGCCAACTAGCATCACATTTTTTCTAGTGTGTTCGTTTGAAACAAATTCGAATATTTTAGTTTGGTAATTTTCTTTTTCTAAAAATAAGGCACGCATGGTGTCGGTTAGCATTTCGTATTGTCTTTCTTTAAAAATACCATATTTTAAAATCGGATTTTTTGGTTCTTTGCCTTTTAATTGTTGTCGGATTTGTTTGTGGCAACAAGGAGCAGTTACGATTAACGATGCGTTTGAAGTTATACCTTTATATAAGGCATCATCGGTTGCTGTATCACAAGCGTGTAATGCAATTAAAATATCAATTCGTTTGTTGGTGTATTTTTCAATTGGTTTGCACTCAAAAATTAAATTAGTAAAATCACATTTTTTGGCAATATCGTTGCAATAGTTTACCAATTTTGGTCTAAGTTCAATGCCAGTAACGGTTATATCTAAATTTTTGGTGTTTTTTAGAAAATCGTATAAAGCAAAAGTTAAATATCCTTTTCCAGAACCCATATCTACAATATTAATTTGTTTGGGAAGGCTAGAAGTAGCAATTAAATTATCTATAATTTCTAAATATTTATTAATCTGACGGTATTTATCTGCCATTTTCGGAATCACATTTCCGTTTTTATCAGTAACACCAAGAAATTCTAAATATTTTCCATTTACAGCTCTTTTTTGTTTTAGTTGGTTGTGTGTTTCTGGTAATTTATTTTTAAAACTAGGATGTTGTTCTTTTATGGTAACTTTTTTCTTTTTTGAGATAAAAACTTGCACATCTTTCTCTAATGTAAATAACGTGGCAAATCGGAAATTGTTTTGTAGTAATTCCGTAAATAAATTGGTCATTTCCGTAAAAGAATAATTTTTTACTTGATCGTTAGTTTGATAGCGATATGTAAACGAAAACCAAT
>CAYOWM010000219.1:0-3651 GCA_964407635.1 uncultured Flavobacteriaceae bacterium | reverse complement strand
GGCTTGTCTAAAATATTCTTAAAAAAAACAGATACCGTTTTAGTGTTAGGTCTTGGTGGAGGGAATATCATCAAAAAATTAAAGCATAAATTTCAGCATATTGGTAGAATTACAGCGGTTGAACTGGATAAAAAAGTAATCCAAATTGCAGAGAAAGAATTTGGTATAAAATCCGATGCAAACCTAAAAATTATACATCAAGACGCTTTGTTATTTGTGCAAAAATGTACTAAAAAATACGATTTTATCTTTGTAGATATTTTTGTTGATGATACCGTTCCGAATTCTTTTTACGAAATTGTATTTTGGGAGAAAGTACTTTCATTATTACAAAAAAACGGAAAAATTTTATTTAACGCAGGTGTGAAATTGCAAGATGAAAATCATTTGCAAAAAATTAAAACCAATTTTAAGGATATAATGGAAGTGAAAATATACACAAAAGTAGATAAAACAAACACCTTATTGGTTTTTACTGCTAAAAAATGAAAAATCTAACAATTCATTTTATACCTTTGTAGTTTAATGTACAAATTATGCAAAAAAAAGTAATATTAATTATTTTAGATGGTTGGGGAATCACACAAGATCCAAAGGTTTCTGCAATTGCACAGGCGAAAACTCCTTTTATGGATTCGCTTTTAAAAAAATATCCTAATGCAAGTTTGCGAACCGATGGTTTACACGTTGGTTTGCCTGAAGGTCAGATGGGAAATTCAGAAGTTGGACACATGAATTTAGGTGCAGGACGAATTGTATATCAAAATTTAGTTAAAATTAATAAGGCGGTTCAAGAGCAAACTTTAGATACTGAAAAAGTTTTACAAGATGCTTTTGATTATGCCAAAAATAATAATAAAAATGTCCATTTTGTTGGCTTGGTTTCTGACGGAGGAATACACTCGCATATCAATCATTTAAAAGGACTTTTACGTGCTTCCGCAAAAGCGAATTTAAAAAATGTGTTTGTCCATGCTTTTACAGATGGAAGAGATTGCGATCCGAAATCAGGAAGTAATTTTATTAAAGAATTAGAAAATTACACCAAAGAAACAACAGGAAAAGTAGCTAGTGTAATAGGTAGATATTACGCAATGGATAGAGATAAACGTTGGGAACGTGTTAAATTGGCTTACGATTTATTAGTGCATGGAAAAGGAGAAAAATCACATAATTTATCGCAATCTATTACAGCTAGTTATCAAAAAGGAATTACCGACGAATTTATAAAACCAATTATAAAAGTTGCTAAAGATGAAAAACCAATAACTACAATTCAGCCAAATGATGTGGTTGTTTATTTTAATTTCCGAACCGATAGAGGTAGAGAATTAACCCAAGTTTTAACGCAAGAAAATTTTGTAAATTTTGATATGAAAAAAATGCCTTTGTATTTTGTTACAATGGTAGAATACAGTGCTAATTTTGAAGGAATTAAAGTTATTTATCCTGTTGAAGATTTAAAAAATACGCTAGGTGAAGTGCTAGAGAAAAATAATAAAAAGCAAATCCGAATTGCAGAAACCGAAAAATATCCACATGTTACTTTTTTCTTTTCAGGAGGTCGTGAAAAAGAGTTTATTGGTGAAAAACGTATTTTAAAACCATCACCAAAAGTAGCAACTTACGATTTGCAACCAGAAATGAGTGCAAGAGATATTAAAGATG
Source organism: uncultured Flavobacteriaceae bacterium (assembly GCA_964407635.1). Lineage (GTDB taxonomy): Bacteria > Bacteroidota > Bacteroidia > Flavobacteriales > Flavobacteriaceae > S010-17. Next base: position 1,983 of record CAYOWM010000219.1, on the reverse strand, counting down.
CAATACTTCCTGAATTGCAAAAAAAAGAAGCCGATTTTATTTGTCTTAATTTTGCAAATACCGATATGGTAGGACATACTGGCGTTTTTAAAGCAGCAATTAAAGCAGCCGAAACCGTAGATTCTTGCTTAAAAGAAGTGGTTACAACTGCTTTAAATAACGATTATACCAGTATAATTATTGCCGATCATGGTAATAGTGAAACCATGCTAAATACTGATGGCACACCAAATACTGCTCATACAACCAATCCTGTTCCGTTAATTATAGTGGATAAAGATATACAACAAGTTTCGGAAGGCGTTTTGGCAAATATTGCACCTACAATTTTAAAATTAATAGGTGTTGAAAAACCACAAGAAATGAATATGAATGCTTTAATTTAAATAAACTATCATGATTCCTAAAAATACTAAAATAATTGCCGTAGATTTTGACGGAACTATTGTAGAAGATGCATATCCTAAAATTGGCAAACCGATGTTTTATGCTTTTGAAACTTTAACAAAGTTGCAAGAAAATGGCCATCGTTTGATTTTATGGACATACCGTAACGGTAAAAAATTAGAGGAAGCAATTGCCTTTTGCAAAGAAAAAGGTATTGAATTTTATGCTGTAAATAAAAGTTATCCAGAAGAGGTTTTAGATAAATCGGTAAGTAGAAAAATACATGCCGATATTTTTATAGACGACAGAAATTTTGGTGATTTACCAGATTGGATAAAGATTTATAACGAAATACTAAAAGGCGAACCCAAACCAAAACCTAAGAAAAAAGGATGGTTTGGATTTTAATTTGCTATTTTTTACTTTCAATAAAAGTAACCAAAACAGTGTCGTTTTTATCTAAAAAAACAAGCTTGTTTTCAGATATTTTATAACTCGTAGTTTTAGAAAGAGCAGTTAAAAATTCTTTTTCTACTGGCATATTTTGGCAATACATTTTGGTAGATATAATTCCATTAAATGTAATTGTGTTTTCCTTTTTTGTAAAATTCCCATTGTATCGGTTACAACCAGCAAAACCACTTATTTTATTTTCTTTTGTGTTAAAAATAATTGTAGGTTTTGTAGATAATTCTTTTTTAGTTTCTATTTTTTCTACAATGTAATTTGTTGCAAACATTTTTTGATTTTCTGATTTCTGATTTTTAGAAGCATTACAAGAAATAAGATTTATAGCGATAGATAGAATAATTGTTTTTAGGATGATTTTTTTCATGATTTGATATTTTATGTTTTTAAGAATTCAATATGTGTGCCAAAATTATAAATTTTGCTTAATTTTAGTCCAAAGTTTTATAAGAATATAGCTACAAATTATGGTAATTGCACTTAAAATTATGGTGTAGGTAATTTCACCATAAATTAAATTTCCTATGGCAAATAAAATGCTATAAACCAAAAGCGTTCCGATGAACATACCTATAATTCCGTAGGTTAAACTAGAGTTAATATTTGGATTTACAATATTGGTATTAGTTGCTTCTGCTTTTTTAATTACAGGATTCCAACCAATTTTACTAGGCTGTATTTTATAGTAAAAATTAGCAAGGGTTTCTTGTTTTTCTGGTTTTGTTAGGTAAGTTACCGCAACCCAAATAACAGTAGTTACCAGTACGATTATAGGAAATTTAGACCAAGCAGGTAAAAGGTGTTCTGCTCCGAAAATGTCTTTACCAAAAATATTAAAAATTATAGAAATAACACCAGACGAAACCATAGCTGCTATTTCGCTCCACGAATTAATTCGCCACCAAAACCATCGTAAAATAAATAACAATCCAGTTCCTGCGCCAAAAGCAATTATAGTGTCAAAAACTTCTTTTGCACTACCAAATGACAAAGCCAAAAGCGAACTTAAAACCATTAAAATAACAGTAGAAACTCTAGCGACAAAAACTTGCTCTTTTTCCGATGCTTTAGGTTTTACAAATCGTTTGTAAAAATCATTTACCATATATGACGAACCCCAATTTAAAT
>CAYOWM010000218.1:0-3652 GCA_964407635.1 uncultured Flavobacteriaceae bacterium | reverse complement strand
CAGTTTTAGAAATTGCAGCATCCTTTCAAAAAGCGGTTACTGAAGGTGAAGGTCCAAAACGATCTATTTTGTTTTTAAATTTAACAGGCGAAGAGGAAGGCTTATATGGTTCTAAATATTATGCCTCACATCCTGTTTTTCCGTTAAAAAATACAGTAGTTGACTTAAATATTGATATGGTTGGACGTGTAGATCCTAGACATAAAACAAATAATTATGTCTATTTAATTGGTGCAGATAAAATTAGTACCGAACTACATTACATCTCGGAAGCTATTAATGAAAAATATGTAAATTTAGATTTAGATTACAAGTATAATGACGAGAAAGATCCAAATCGTTTTTATTATCGCTCCGATCATTATAACTTTGCAAAAAATGGTATTCCGATTATTTTTTACTTTAACGGAACTCATAAAGATTACCACAAACCAACCGATACAGAGGATAAAATAGACTACGATGCACTGCAAAAAAGAGCAAAATTAGTTTTTCATACTGCTTGGGAAATAGCCAATCGCTCGGAGCGTTTACTAATTGATTAACTTTTTATAAAAAAGAAACATATCTACGCAATTGTTGACATAGAAACTACTGGAGGAAAATTTAATGAGGAAGGAATTACCGAAATTGCCATTTTTAAATACGATGGCACAGAAGTAGTAGATAAATTCGTGTCATTAATAAATCCCGAAAAACCAATTCAGCCTTTTGTTGTTAATTTAACAGGAATTAACAATAAAATGCTACGAAATGCTCCAAAATTTCATGAAGTTGCTAAACGAATTGTAGAAATTACCGAAGGCTGTGTACTGGTTGCACATAATACTAGTTTTGATTATCGCATTATGCGAACGGAATTTAGACGCTTAGGATACGAATACGAACGCAATACGCTTTGTACGGTTGCTTTGAGTAAAAAATTATTTCCTAATTTTGAAAAATACAAATTAGATGTTATCTGTAAAAACTTAGGAATACCTGTTTCTAATCGGCATCGTGCAGAAGGTGATGCTTTTGCTACAGTAAAATTATTTGAAATGCTACTGCACAAAGATGTAGATAAAATAATGCTAAAAAACACCTTAAAACCAATAGAGAATTTTAAAATTTCGGATAGATTAATTCGCTTATTGGCAGATTTGCCAACCGAATTAGGTATCTTTTATCTACACGACTCTAACGGAAAAATTCTATATATTGATAAACATAAAAACATAAAACAAGGTGTTACAAACTTATTTTTAAGAGAAGCAAAAAAAATAAGAAAATTGGTTTCTCTGACAAAATCCATTAGTTTTGAATTACTAGGAAATGATTTAATTGCATCCTTAAAAATGTATCGAGAACGCACTGTGCATAAACCAAAATTTAACGCTTATAAAAAACACAACTACAAACCTGTATCTTTCTCAAATGAAAATATGATTATCCTTTTAAAAGGAAGAAATTTAGAGGAAAAATCCGTAGTAGTAATTGAAAATAATCAATATGTTGGAAATACATTCGTAGCATTAAATTACCAAATAAATCAACCAGAAATATTACACAATTTAATTACAAGAGAAACTTTAGATAATCATAATAACAACTTGGTTAATAATTATTTAAAAAATAAAAAAGTAGAAAAAATTATTCGTTTATAATGCTAGAAAAAAAATATGTTATAAGCGTTGTTGGTACAACTGCAATTGGTAAAACTGCACTAGGAATTAAACTAGCAAACTATTTTAATGCCGAAATTATTTCTGCCGATTCTAGACAGTTTTTTAAAGAAATGAAAATCGGAACTGCTGTTCCGTCAAAAGCAGAATTAGCACAAGCAAAGCATCATTTTATTCAAAATATATCCATATTTGATAACTATTCGGTTGGTGATTTTGAACGTGATGCCTTGCAAAAAATAACCGAATTGCATAAAAAATCAAATGTTGTCATTCTCTTAGGAGGAAGTGGCTTGTATGTAAATGCTGTTTTAAATGGTTTGGATTATTTCCCAAAAGTAGCTCCTGAAATTCGTGAAAATTTAAAAGCAGAATTGGATAAAAACGGTTTGGAAACACTTCAAAAACAACTAAAAGAATTAGATCCTATCTCATATAATACCATTGCAATTGAAAATCCGCAACGATTAATTCGTGCTTTAGAAATTTGTATTGGTTCTGGCAAACCATACGCTTCCTTTTTAAATAAAGATAAAGATAAACGAAATTTTATTCCGATAAAAATTGGTTTGACTGCAGAACGTGAAATTATTTACGATAGAATAAATAAGCGTGTCGATATTATGATGCAAAAAGGTTTATTAGATGAAGCAAAAAAATTATTACCAAATAAAAATCTCAATGCCTTGCAAACCGTAGGTTACCGTGAATTGTTTCCGTATTTTGAAGGCGATTTTACCTTAGATTTTGCTATTTCGGAAATTAAAAAAAATACCAGACGCTTTGCTAAACGACAAACTACTTGGTTTAAGCGTGATTTAGAAACCAAATGGTTTTTACACGATATAGATTTTAAAGTAATATCTAATTATATTGAATCAAAATTGCAATAAAAACTACTTCTTTTTTTTCTTTTTCTTTTTAAAAATTCCGTTAAGTAAATCGTTTACACCTTCTTTAATAACATCATTAGTTTGACTATTATTTTCTTTTGTGGAATCCTTCTTTTTTGGATGTAAAACATTTCCTAAAACCGAATTAATTTGGCTTGAAACTTGATTTGTTGCTTGATTTACTAATCTGTCTTTTTGGTATTTAGCAATTTTTAAGGTTAAATCTGTTATGGCTTGTTTTATATTTGCCTTTACATTTGGTTTTACTAAGTTCCCTCCTATTTTTGTAGATAACGGAATGCGAATTGTGTCCATATCTTCTGGCGATAATTTAGACAATAATGCAACAGCATCTTTACCCAAATACTTTGCAGGTAAATCTAATTTCATTTCGTAATTTAGTGAGGTATCAAAACTGTGATTGCCACTAAAACGTATTTTAATATCTTTGTATTTTAAAGCAATAGGATTTACATGTACTTTTCCGTTTTCAAAACTTAACGTTGCCTTTACATCTTTTAAATTTAGTTTTTTTACATCAATAAAGTTTAAATTACTGGTTAAGGCACTAAAAAGTGGACTCTTATTTTCGTCTAAATTATTTACAAACACTTCTGTTAAGGCATTTCCGCTAAGCGAATTTAAATTTGGTATAAAATCATTATTTAATTCTCCTTTTATCTTAAATGACGAATCATACTTTCCTTTTAATACCTTTGCAATTGGAGCAATTTTTTTAAAAGTTTCTAATTGCGAAAAAGAAGTAACAATGTCAAATTTATCAATATTTAAGTCTAAATCAAATTTTGAAGGAGCTGTTTTAGTATCTACCACACCATTAAAAACAACCTTACCTTGCATCATTTGTGCTTTGGTATTCTGCAAAATTGCTTGTTGTTCTTTAATTTTCATTTTTCCGCTTACATTACTTAATTCTAAATCATTATAAAGTACTTTTTTTGCTTTAAAACTTGTAGTTACTTCTAAAAAATCTGGAATTTTTAAATTTTCTGAATTAGATTGAGATGCTTCACCTTTATTTTTATTTTCAGTTTTTGAAACAGTAGAATCGGCAACTAAAAAATCGCTCACATT
>CAYOWM010000217.1:0-3663 GCA_964407635.1 uncultured Flavobacteriaceae bacterium | reverse complement strand
ATAAAAAATCTATTACTTCTAAAAATAAAGGCAAAGCTAAAAAGATGCTACTTTTAGAAGTAGATTTACACATCCATCAAATAACGGATTGCAATACTAAAAAATGGTCTAATTTTGAAATTTTAAGTTACCAATTAAATCATGCAAGACAAAAAATGGCTTACGCTATGAAAAATAAAATTCCGAAAGTGATTTTTATTCATGGTAATGGTAAAGGTGTTTTACGTGCAGAATTGCAACAATTATTTTTAGAATATCCTGTTGCTGTACAAGATGCTTCGTATATAAAATATGGTTTTGGAGCGGTAGAAGTTCGTTTTAATAGTAAAAAAATATAGAATTAACTTTGTTTAGATGTGAAAAAAATGAGAACAAAGATCCTTTTCAGATTCTCTCAAATTTGGGTATTGTAAAATAAATATTTTAATTGAAATTAATATGAGTGGTGAGTTTTATAGGATAATTCTCAATTTTTTTGACCAAAATAATCAAAACTATTAATAGAGATAAAAAAGATTCCGACGTATGTCGGAATCTTTTTTATTGTATTTGTACTTTTCCGCTATAAACGAAATAGCGCTTTTTATTTTAATATAGATATAATTTGACTTGCTAATTCTGTTCCGATTCTATCTTGTGCTTCGTTAGTTGCTGCACCAATATGTGGACTTAACGAAATATGTGGATTCATTAATACTTGTACTGCAGGAGTAGGTTCGTCCATAAAAGTATCTACCGCTGCATACGCAACTTTGCCATTTTCAATAGCTTTTACTAAAGCAACTTCGTTTACAACACCACCACGAGCAGCGTTTACAATACCAACGCCATCTTTCATCATTTCAAACTCTTTATCGTCGATAACATATTCATTTTGTGCAGGAACATGAAGCGAGATAAAATCCGCTTGTTTAAAAACTTCCTCTTTTGAAATGGTTTGGATGTTAAAGTTTAATTTTTGACCATCAAAAAAATCTAAAGTTAGAGTAGTTTCCTCCATAAATGGGTCGTATGCTACAACTTGCATACCAACACCTAAGGCAACTTTAGCTGTTGCTTGTCCGATTCTACCAAAACCGATAATTCCGATAGTTTTTCCTTTTAATTCTTTTCCTTTTGCGTATGATTTTTTTAGTTCTTTAAATCTAGAATCACCATCTAAAGGCATATTTCTATTCGAATCGTGTAAAAAACGCACCATCCCAAATAAATGAGCAAAAACCAATTCAGCAACTGAGTGTGAGGAAGCTGCAGGAGTATTAATTACATGCAAACCTTGTTCACGAGCATATTCTACATCGATATTATCCATACCAACACCACCACGACCGATGATTTTAATACTAGGACAAGCATCGATTAGTTCTGCTCGTACTTGTGTAGCACTTCGCACTAAAATAACATCAATATTGTTATCGTTTATATATTTTTCTAGTTGATTTTGAGCAACTTTAGTTGTAATTACTTCAAAACCTGCTTTTTCTAAGGCATCAATTCCGCTTTGAGCGATACCATCATTTGCTAATACTTTCATATAATTCTTAATTCTTAATTTTTATTTTTAACTCATAACTCATAACTCATAACTCATAACTCATAACTCCTTCATCACATCAACCAAAACCTGAACCGATTCTAGCGGTAATGCATTGTACATACTAGCACGATAACCACCAACCGAGCGATGTCCTTTTAGACCGTTAATTCCTGCTTCTTGCCACATTTTATCAAATTTTTCTTGTTTGGAAGCATCGGTTAATTTAAAGGTTACATTCATAAAAGAACGATCTGCTTTGTTAGCAGTACCTTCAAAATTAGGATTGCTGTCAATTTCAGAATATAGTAATTCCGCTTTAGCGTTATTAATTTTTTCGATGGCTTTAATTCCTCCTAAATCTTTTAACCATTGTAGTGTTAACATAGAAACATATACAGGAAAAACCGCAGGAGTATTGAACATACTATCTTTATCTATATGGATTTGATAATCTAGCATACTAGGTATATCTCTGCCAGTTTTACCAAGAATTTCGTCTTTTACAACTACAAGCGTTGTACCTGCAGGACCCATATTTTTTTGAGCTCCAGCATAAATAACATCAAATTGCGAAAAATCTAATTCTCTTGAAAAAATATCCGAACTCATATCGCACACTAACGGAATATTTGTTTTAGGAAAACTTTTCATTTGTGTTCCTCGTATGGTATTATTACTTGTACAATGAAAATAATCGGCATCTTTATCAATTGTATAATCTTTAGGGATATAGGTGTATTCTTTATCTTTTGAGGAAGCAGTTACAATAACATCACCAAGTTTTTTAACCTCTTTTATGGCTTTGGTACTCCAAGTACCTGTATCTAAATAGACTGCTTTTCCGTCAATTTTTAATAAATTATACGGAATCATTAAAAATTCTAAACTAGCACCACCTTGTAAAAATAAAACCGAATAGCCTTTGTTTTCTAAATCCATCAATTCTAAAACTAACGAACGAGCTTTTTCCATAACCGAAACAAAATCTTTGCTTCTATGAGAGATTTCGATTAAAGATAGATCTAAATTGTTAAAATTTAAAACTGCATCGGATGCTTGTTTCAAAACAGATTGTGGTAAAATACAAGGACCAGCACTAAAATTATGTTTTTTCATTATATGTAATTTAAAAATACAAATTTGCGAAAAAACACGAAACTATTTGTTATAATTGTTACTTAAATACAGAAGTTATTAACTTATTATTTACATTTGCAGTAATGCAAGAGTTAAACCTACCAAAATATCCGTTTACGATTAAAAAAAAAGCCGAAAAATTATATATTTTTGATGAAATTCGTAAAAAATATATTTTTTTAACACCAGAAGAATGGGTTAGACAGCATTTTATTCAGTTTTTGATTAGTCAAAAAAAATATCCGAAATCTTTGATTGCAGTTGAGAAAGAAATTAAAGTGAATACGCTTAAAAAACGATTCGATATTTTAGTTTTTAACAAATATGGAAAACACGATATTGTTGTAGAATGTAAAGCTCCGAAAGTTAAAATTACACAAAAAACTTTTGATCAAATTGCACGATATAATTTAAGTTTAGAAGCTAATTATTTAATAGTAACGAATGGCTTAGAACATTATTATTGTAAAATGGATTACCAAAAACAACAATACGTTTTTTTAGAAAATATTCCTGATTATTTGTAATTTGCATTTTAATTAATTTTTTTTATTGTATAAACAAAACATAAATCGTATTTTTGTTGAAATTACTTATATTTTTAAATTGGAAACCAAAAAACTCATAAAACATTTAGGATTTACACCTAAAAATAATACTTCAGGAATATTCCTAAAAAAATATGGGAATTATACTATTGAAGTAGATTTTGATAAGAATCAATTTAATTTTGGTGGAAAAATCAAATTTGGTGATTCAAAAAAAACGATTCAAAATATCGTTAAACCAGAAGATTGGGTTGTGTTTGAATGCCTGAATAGATTGCTTGAAAAAGGCTATCAACCCAAAAATATTACTCTAGAAAAAACTTGGAAAACAGGACACGGAACAAGTGGACGTATAGATATATTGGTTACTCGTGATAATGGAGAAGCCTATCTAATGATTGAATGTAAAACTTGGGGAACTGAATTTGACAAGGAATTTAA
>CAYOWM010000216.1:0-3663 GCA_964407635.1 uncultured Flavobacteriaceae bacterium | reverse complement strand
CTTCGATAAGTTTGGTCATTACACCACCCATTGTTTCAATTCCTAAAGATAAAGGAGTTACATCTAATAAAAGTACATCTTTTACATCACCAGTTAAAACACCACCTTGAATTGCTGCACCAATTGCAACTACTTCGTCAGGATTTACACCTTTATGTGGATCTTTACCAAAGAATTTTTTTACTTCTTCTTGAATTTTAGGGATACGTGTTGAACCTCCAACTAAAATTACTTCGTCAATATCGTTTACCGATAAATCGGCATCTTTTAATGCATTCGCAACAGGATCCATAGATCTTTTAACTAAATCGTGTGCTAATTTTTCAAATTGAGCTCTAGATAAAGTTTTAACTAAGTGTTTTGGTCCAGAAGCGGTAGCAGTTACATAAGGTAAATTAATTTCCGTTTGTGTCGTTGAGGATAATTCAATTTTAGCTTTTTCAGCAGCTTCTTTAAGACGTTGTAAAGCCATTGGATCTTGTCTTAAATCAATACCTTCTGCTTTGTTAAATTCGTCTGCTAACCAGTCTATTATTACATGGTCAAAATCATCTCCTCCTAAGTGTGTGTCTCCGTTTGTAGAAAGTACTTCAAATACACCATCACCAATTTCTAAGATAGAAATATCAAAAGTTCCACCACCTAAATCGTAAACTGCAACTTTTTGATCAGCTCCTTTTTTGTCTAAACCATAGGCTAATGCAGCAGCTGTTGGCTCGTTGATAATTCTAGATACTTTTAAACCTGCGATTTCACCAGCTTCTTTAGTTGCTTGTCTTTGTGCATCGTTAAAGTAAGCAGGAACTGTAATTACAGCTTCTTTTACATCTGTACCAAGGTAATCCTCAGCGGTTTTTTTCATTTTTTGTAAAACCATAGCAGATATTTCTTGTGGTGTATATAATCTACCATTAATATCAACTCTTGGTGTATCGTTATCTCCTTTTACTACTTTATATGGTACTCTTTCTGCTTCGTCTTTTGTTTCCGAATATTTCATTCCCATAAAACGTTTGATAGAGAATATAGTTTTTTCTGGATTGGTAACTGCTTGTCTTTTTGCAGGATCACCAATTTTACGTTCTCCATCATCTAAAAATGCGATGATAGATGGTGTGGTTCTTTTTCCTTCTTCGTTTGGAATTACAACGGCTTCTTTACCTTCCATTACGGCAACACAAGAATTGGTTGTACCTAAATCTATTCCTATTATTTTACTCATTATATTTATGTTTTATTTTTTTGATTATTATGTTTTAAACTCGCTTAGAATTAGTCAATCTTTATGCCATTTCATTTTGACTGACATATTGTCATTAAATAATATTTATACTGTCTTTTTTGTAGGTTTTTAAAACTAAACTTATATTTGTGCAAAGAATAAAAAAGAATGTTTAAATACGGAATAGATAAACTTACCATAAATAAAGCAATAGCAATTTCTAAAGGTAAAATTGACGCAGTTTTAACAGATAAAGCAATTAAAATTGTTGAAAATTGTAGAGAGAAAGTCAATAAAATCGCATCAGGAGATAAAGCAGTTTACGGTATAAATACAGGTTTTGGTCCTTTGTGCGATGTGCAAATAACACCAGAACAAACCAATAAATTACAAGAAAATTTATTAATTACCCATGCCGTTGGTGTTGGTAAACCAATAGATAAAAAAGTATCTAAATTAATGATGATTTTAAAGGTACATGCTCTTTGTCAAGGATTTTCAGGTATTCGTTTAAAAGTAATTAAGCGAATTTTATATTTTATAGAAAACGATTTGTTGCCAGTTGTACCAGAGCAAGGCTCGGTTGGTGCTTCTGGGGATTTAGCACCATTGTCGCATCTTTTTTTACCACTTTTAGGTGAAGGCGAATTTTGGATAAACGATAAAATTATTTCTGCTAAAAAAATATTGAATGAGCATAATTTAGAACCAATAACCTTACGTGCAAAAGAAGGTTTGGCACTTATAAATGGTACGCAATTTATACTTGCTCATACAGTAATTGGTTTAGATAAAATGAAATATTTGTTGGATTTAGCAGACCTTTCAGGAGCAATGAGTATTGAAGGATATCAAGGTAGTGCTTCGCCATTTAAAAAAGAATTGCATAAAATACGAGCATATAAAGGAACGCTTAAAGTAGCAAAACGAATGCGAAACTTCTTTAAAGATTCGCAAAATATGAAAAACCATTTTGATTGTGTTCGTGTACAAGATCCGTATTCAATGCGATGTATTCCGCAAGTGCATGGTGCATCTCGTAATGCGTATTACCATCTTAAAAAATTGGCAACAATCGAAATGAATTCCGTTACGGATAATCCGATTGTATTGAGTGAAACCAAAGCAATTTCTGGAGGTAATTTTCACGGACAGCCTTTAGCTATGGCAATTGATTACGCAGCTTTAGCAGTGGCAGAATTAGGAAATATTTCCGATAGACGTTGTTATTTATTATTAGAAGGTAAATTTGGTTTGCCAAGATTACTTACCGATAAAGGTGGTTTAAATTCAGGTTTTATGATTCCGCAATATACCACAGCAGCATTAGTTACCGAAAATAAATCCTTGTGTTTTCCACCGTCGGCAGATAGTGTTCCGACTTCATTAGGACAAGAGGATCACGTTTCAATGGGAAGTATTTCTAGTAGAAAATTTAATCAGATTTTAAATAATTTAGAAAAAATACTAGCAATAGAATTGATGTATGCTGCACAAGCAATTGATTTTAGACGACCAAACACCTTATCGGCTATTTTAGAGAAAAATTTTGCTATACTTAGAGAAAAGATTTCTAAACTAGAGGAAGATAGAATTTTAAAAGACGATATTCATAATTTGATAGAAATGGTTACTAAAAGAGAATTTATAGTTTCTTAATTTTAAACGATTCTTAAAATAAAATAAAAATGACATTTAAAGAACAAATATTACAAGGCATTCCAACAGAATTACCTCCAAAAAGAGTTTATGCTAAAGGAATAAATAGAGCTCCGAAAAGAAAAGATATCTTATCTAAAGACGAAAAAAAATTGGCTATTCGCAATGCCTTGCGTTATTTTCCTAAAAATTGGCATACCGAATTAGCAACAGAATTTGCACAAGAATTACAAGATTATGGTAGAATTTATATGTATCGTTTTAAGCCAAATTACGATTTTTACGCTAGAGCCATATCCGAATATCCTGCAAAATCACAACAAGCAGCTGCAATAATGTTAATGATACAAAACAATCTAAATCCTGCAGTTGCACAACATCCAGAAGAATTAATTACTTACGGAGGAAATGGAGCAGTTTTTCAAAATTGGGCTCAATATTTACTAACAATGCAATATTTGGCAAAAATGACTAATGAGCAAACCTTACATATGTATTCTGGTCATCCTATGGGATTATTTCCTTCCTCAAAAGATGCTCCAAGAGTTGTTGTTACAAACGGAATGATGATTCCTAATTATTCACAACCAGATGATTGGGAAAAATTTAATGCTTTAGGTGTAACGCAATACGGACAAATGACAGCTGGTTCGTTTATGTATATTGGTTCGCAAGGAATCGTACACGGAACAACCATTACGGTTATGAATGCTTTTAGAAAAGTATTAAAAGAAGGCGAATCACCAAAAGGAAAAATATTTTTAACCTCAGGTTTAGGAGGA
>CAYOWM010000215.1:0-3664 GCA_964407635.1 uncultured Flavobacteriaceae bacterium | reverse complement strand
AAGCAATGAATAATGCCGAAAACAAAACGCAAAAGAAAATGAATGCTAGAAAAGAACGTGGTAGAAAGGTGAAACAAGATAAAGACTGGTAAAGGGAGTTATGAGTTATGAATTAGAGTTATGAATTAGGAGTTAGGAGTGAAAAATGAAAAATAGGAATGAAAAATAAAAATAAAATATTGATTATCTGCATCTTATTTTTGCAATTTGGTTTTGCTCAAATAGGATTTAAAGCTACGGTTAGTAAAAATAAACTTGGTGTTAACGAACGTTTTAAACTTTCATATACCATAGATAAACAAGGTGCTGACGATTTTGCCGCTCCTCGTTTTACCAATTTTAAAGTAGTTGCTGGTCCGTTTCAAAGTTCTAATTTTTCCATGATTAATGGTAAAACTTCTTTTGAACAAACGCTAACCTATACTTTACAGCCAAAACGAAAAGGAAAATTTACGATTACTCCTGCAACGCTTACCTATAAAGGAAAAACAGTAATGAGTAATTCTGTAAAAATGATAATTACCGATGCTGTAAAAATTCCTACAAATCCTAATGACCCAAATCTTTTAGCACAAGATAATATTCATCTAACAGTAGATGTTTCAAATACAAATCCGTATGTTGGCGAAAATATTTATGTTATTTATAAACTGTATGTAGATAGAAATAAAGCAGGAATTACCAACGAAGTACAATCCAAACCACCAAATTTTAATGGCTTTTGGAATCAAAACATTGAAGTAAGACAACTTACCGAAAAACGAGGAACTTACCAAGGCAAAGAAATGTCGTATTACGTTATCCGAAAAGATGTCTTAATTCCGCAACACGCAGGAAACCTAAAAATTACACCTATTCAAATAGATATTGATGGTATTGTCGCGACTAATCAAGTAGATTTTTTTGGCAGACCAAGAACTAGAAGGGTAAATTTAACCCTAACAGGAGGAAAAAGAACAATTAATGTAAAAGCTTTACCAGAGGAAGGAAAACCAAGTAGTTTTGACGGTGCTGTTGGAAATTATAATTTTGAAGTTAAAACAAATAAAACCACCGTTAATGCAAACGAATCGGCTTTAATAAAAGTCAAAATTTCAGGAAAAGGAAACTTAAAATTGGTTTCTTTACCTAAATTAGAAGCTCCAAATGGTATTGAAATATACGAACCTGAACACAAAGAAAATATACGAACTACTTTAAACGGACAAATGGGAAATGTGGTAGAATCCTATACTATCGTTCCGCAATACAAAGGGAAATATAAAATTCCGTCTTTAAATTTTAGCTATTTTAATCCGAAAGAGGAAAAATATTACAGTATAAACAGCCAAGATATTATTTTAAATGTACCAAATGGAGCAAATCTTGTTACTGAAAACGCATCAAAAAACAATTCAAATCCTACAAATACAGATTTTACAGACATCCATACCAAAACAAGTCTGCGTAAAATACCTAAAAAAAAGGATTATTTTAAATCTAATTTATTTTATTTACTTTTAATTTTACCATTATTTTCGATTCCTATCGGAATATATTTAGGTAAGAAAAAACGAGAACGTGCAGGTGATGTAATTGGTAATCGATTACGAAAAGCTAGTAAACTTGCCAAAAAATACCTCAGCAATGCAAAAAAACAATTAGGTAATAAAGAAGCGTTTTATATTGCTTTAGAAAAAGCATTACACAATTATTTAAAAGCAAAATTAAAAGTAGAAACTACCGATATTAGCAGTGATAAAATAACCGAACTTTTAAAAAACAAACAAATTGATGATACTTTAATTACACGTTTTATTAAAGTTTTAGGTGATTGTGATTTTGCAAGATACGCTCCTAGTACTAATGCACAAATGGAAAAAGATTATAAAAATGCCATTGAAATAATTTCCGAATTGGATCAAAAATTAAAATAAATATGGAAAAAATTCAGAATTTATATATAAAAAACAGCTTGATTATTGCCTTTCTTGTCTTTACAAATTTAGGCTTTTCGCAAAATGCAAATTCGTTATTTGTAGAAGGAAATAAACTCTTTAAACAAGAAAAATACAACGATGCTATTGATAAATATCTTGCAGTAGAAAAACAAAACCAAGTTTCGGCAGATTTATATTTTAATCTAGCAAATGCCTATTATAAACTCAATAAAGTTGCACCAAGTATTTACTATTTCGAAAAAGCGTTACAGTTAGAACCAAATAATAAAGATATTAAAAACAATTTAGCCTTAGCTAAAAAAATGACTTTAGATAATATTGAAGCCATTCCTAAAAATTTAAGTCAAAAAATAGCCAAAAGTACCATTCAACAGTTTTCGTATAATTCTTGGGCATATATTTCGGTTGGATTTTCCTTTTTATTTGCCATTTTATTTTTACTATATCATTTTTCTATGGAAACTGCCAAAAAACGATTCTTATTTGTAAGTAGTATTATTAGCGGAATTTTAGTTATATTAACCGTTACTTTTGCTTTTCAATCGTTTAAAATTTCTAAAAAAGACAAACCTGCAATAGTATTTGCACAACAAACTAGTGTTAAGGATGCTCCTACATTATCCGCTGAAAATGTTTTTGATTTACACGAAGGTACAAAAGTGCAAATATTAGAATCTAAAAATAACTGGAAAAAAATTAAAATTGCCGACGGACAAACAGGTTGGATTATAGCTAATGAATTGAAAGAATTATAATTAATTTATTTTTTTTAATTTCTATTTTCTTCCAATTATTATCTGCTTGTTTTTTTAATAATTCGGGATTTTCTTCTAGCCAACTTTTTTTAACTTGCACAATACATTTTTAATACGTAACTTTGGTACAACTAATTTTTTTAAAAAATAATTCTATGAAAAATTTAATATGCATTTTAATTCTGACAATATCGGTAAGTTCATTTGCTCAAAATAAATTAACACTGATTGATTATCCAAAAAAAGGCTCAAACACTGTATGCAAAATTTCATCAGCCATTTATGGTAAACAAAATAATCAGAGAAATACTACTACTTATTATTTAATAAATGCCGAAATAGATACAAAAACAAAGGCAAATATTTTATTTAATGCTAGTAAAACAGGAAAACTAATACCTAAGGCTGTTTTAAGTTTTCAAAATAAAACTAAGATAAAACTAAATCTTACTAATTTGCTTATTACAGATTACGCTATTTCATTAAAAGAAGGTAAATTAGTTGAGAGTTTTAAAATTTATTTTCAAACAATGTCAATTAAATAACCTTACGCAATCTTGCCACAGGAATATTTAACTGTTCGCGATATTTTGCAACGGTTCTACGTGCGATTAGATAGCCTTTTTCTTTAAGAATTTTAGATAATTTTTCGTCGGTTAATGGCTTTTTCTTATCCTCATCTGTAATAACATTTTGTAGAATTTTTTTAATTTCTTTAGTAGAAATATCTTCTCCTTGATCGTTTTTCATGGATTCGGAAAAGAAAAATTTAATTAATTTCGTACCATAAGGTGTTTCTACATACTTACTATTTGCAACACGCGAAACTGTGGATACATCCATATTTATTTTATCTGCAATATCTTTTAAAATCATAGGTTTTAACTTGGTTTCATCACCAGTTAAAAAATATTCTTTTTGGTGTGTCATTATTGCGTGCATAGTTTTGTACAAAGTTTCTTGTCGTTT
>CAYOWM010000214.1:0-3665 GCA_964407635.1 uncultured Flavobacteriaceae bacterium | reverse complement strand
GCAAACTGAACACTGCAAACTGAATACTGCAAACTGAACACTGCCAACTAAACACTAAATATTAAAAAAAATGGACACCATTAATCAAACAAATTTTAATTTTCCAAACCAACAAGAGGTATATCGTGGAAAAGTACGTGAAGTCTATAATATAGACAACGAACTTTTAGTAATGATTGCAACAGATAGATTGTCTGCTTTTGATGTAGTTTTACCAAAGCAAATTCCGTTTAAAGGACAAATTTTAAACCAAATTGCAGTCCAAATGCTTAATGCAACTAAAGATATTGTTCCGAATTGGTTACTAGCAAGTCCTGATCCGAATGTATCTATTGGTACACTTTGCAAACCTTTTAAAGTAGAAATGGTTATTCGTGGCTATCTTTCTGGTCATGCTGCAAGAGAATACAAAGCTGGTAAACGTGAAATTTGTGGCGTAAAAATGCCTGAAAATATGCGTGAAAATGATAAATTTCAAATTCCGATAATTACACCAACTACCAAAGCCGATAATGGCGAACACGATCAAGACATCTCAAAAGAAGCTATTTTAAATCAAGGAATTGTTTCCGAAAAAGACTACCTACAACTTGAAAAATATACTAGAGAATTATTCAAAAGAGGTACAGAAATAGCAAAAAAAAGAAATTTAATACTAGTCGATACTAAATACGAATTCGGAAAAAACAAAGATGGTGAAATTATACTTATCGACGAAATTCACACACCAGACTCCTCAAGATATTTTTATGCAGAAGGATATCAAAAACGACAAGAAAAAGGCGAAGCACAAAAACAATTATCTAAAGAATTTGTAAGACAATGGCTTATAAAAGAAGGTTTTCAAGGTAAAAACGGACAAGAAATTCCTGAAATGAATTCCGATAAAATTACCGAAATATCCAACCGATACATCGAACTATTCGAACAAATAACAGGAAATAAATTTATCAAAGGCGAAACCAAAAATATCTTACAACGAATAGATAAAAATGTAAAAATGTATTTATCACGTATTTTATAAAAATATAAAATCTTTAAAATCGCAAAGGTTTTCGCTACGAAAAATTACTATTTTGCTAGTTGTATTGACCATTATTATTTGAATAAAAAAAATTGTAAGAATTGCATAATATTCTATATCTTTATCAAAAAAAAATATGCTAATAAAAGTTTATGGTTCTGCAGTTTTCGGAGTAGAAGCAACCACAATAACGGTTGAAGTAAATATTGATAAAGGAATTGCCTATCATTTAGTAGGATTGCCAGATAATGCAATTAAAGAAAGTAGTTATCGTATTTCTGCAGCATTAAATAATAATGGCTATAAACTTCCTGGTAAAAAAATAACCATAAATATGGCTCCTGCCGATATGCGAAAAGAAGGCTCTGCTTATGATTTAACCATTGCTATGGGAATTTTAGCTGCTTCCAATCAAATTAAATCTATTGATATATCCGATTACATTATTATGGGAGAACTTTCTCTTGACGGAAGTTTGCAACCAATTAAAGGAGCATTGCCAATAGCCATAAAAGCACAAGAGGAAGGATTTAAAGGTTTTTTCTTGCCAGTACAAAATGCAAAAGAAGCAGCTATTGTTGGCGATTTAGAAGTGTTTCCTGTAGAGAATATAAAACAAATTATAAACCACATCGAAGGAAAAGAATTTATAAAACGTTTGGTAATAGATACACGAAAAGAATTCTACGAAAATTTAGAACATCCAGAATTTGATTTTTCTGATGTAAAAGGACAAGAAACTATAAAACGCTGTATGGAAATTGCAGCAGCAGGTGGTCATAATATTATATTGATTGGTCCTCCAGGAAGCGGAAAAACCATGTTAGCAAAACGATTACCAACTATTTTACCACCAATGTCTTTAAAAGAAGCTTTAGAAACGACTAAAATTCATTCTGTTGTAGGCAAAATTAAGGCAAATTCTGGTTTGATGACACAGCGTCCGTTTCGTTCGCCACACCATACTATAAGTGATGTAGCTTTAGTTGGAGGAGGAGCATACCCGCAACCTGGCGAAATTTCCTTATCACACAATGGCGTACTTTTTTTAGACGAATTACCAGAATTTAAACGAACCGTTTTAGAAGTAATGCGTCAACCATTAGAAGATAGAGAAGTAACCATATCACGAGCAAGATTTACCGTTACCTATCCAAGTAGTTTTATGTTGGTTGCAAGTATGAATCCTAGTCCTAGTGGTTATTTTGTAGATGCCGATAATCCGTTAGCATCCTCACCACAAGAAATGCAAAAATATTTAGCAAAAATTTCAGGTCCTTTATTAGACAGAATAGATATACACATAGAAGTACAGCCTGTACCTTTTGAAAAACTTAGCGAGGAACGAAAAGGCGAATCAAGTAAAAAAATACGAGAACGTGTTACTAGAGGTAGAGAAGTGCAAACCGAACGATTTAAAGACAACGAATCCATTCATTATAACGCACAGATGAATGTAAAGCAAATTCGTAAATATTGTATTTTGAATGAAGAATCTAAAAATATGCTTAAAAATGCAATGGATAGATTAAATCTTTCCGCAAGAGCGTATGATAGAATTTTAAAAGTTTCTCGTACAATTGCCGATTTGGAAGGTGCCGAAAACATACAACCAAACCATATTGGCGAAGCAATTCAATACAGAAGTTTAGATAGAGATGGTTGGTTAGGATAAAAAAAACACTATCTTTGTCAAATTAATAACAATTTTAAATTTTTATATTATGAAAAAAAATTACATTTTATTTTTAGTAGCATTAGTAATCGTATCTTTTAGTGCTAAAGCACAAACCGTAACATTGTACGAGCAAATAACGGATGTAGGAGCAACAAGTGGTATTATTTCCGATTATATTACAAATGACTCAAAAGGTACTTACTCTGCAGATGACTTTGTTTTAACGGCAGATTCTAACATTGAAACTATTTTTATTCCTGGTTTTCAAAATAATGGAGATATTACCACTATCGGAACAGCAATAGACATTTTTATTTACGCAGACAATGGAGGTATTCCTGCTTCTAATCCTAATAATGCAGGAACAGGAGCTTTAGAAATAACTAATCTTGCAATTAATGATGCTTCAATATCAGTAACCGATAATGATTTTACAATTGATATTACTGCTGCAAACGGAGGAACAGCAGTTAATTTACCAGCTGGTACATATTGGCTATCTTTTGTAGTACACGTTCCTGTTTTAGACGATAGATGGAACTGGTTTCAAGGAAGTGCTTCGGATACACAAAATGCACAAATTTTAGATGACGGTAATTTTGGAGGAGGTTTTGATTGGACAGCTTTTACAGGAGTTGGTTTGAGTTTTGGATCTTTGGCTTTTAGAATTGAAGGTTCAGTAACAGCAAGTACTACCGATAATATTTTAAATGCAATTGAAATTAATCCTAATCCTGTTTTAAATACCTTAAACATTCAATCGGATGTTGCAATAAAAAGTATAAAATTATTTTCTATTTCAGGAAAATTAGTTTACAACGGAACTTTTGCAAACTCTTTAGATGTATCTAAGTTAGAAAAAGGTGTTTACTTAGTAAATATAGATACTGAAAACGGTACTATCGTTAAAAAAATGATTAAAAAATAAACAGTAAACAAAATATTTTAAAGCACTTTTTTAAT
>CAYOWM010000213.1:0-3718 GCA_964407635.1 uncultured Flavobacteriaceae bacterium | reverse complement strand
ACGATATGCACGAAGGTAGTGCAAATTACAACACAGATGAAAGAGCAATACGTGCCGTTTTTGAATTGATAAACATTCCCAATTCCGAAAAAGATTTTATTCGTGTTTTTTCCGATGCAACAACCTATCAATACGATGCCGATAATGATGGTACTCTTGAAACGTATCACTATGATGCAAATCATTATATTTCTTATACAGGAATTTATAACAATGCAGGTCATTTTCAACCTTATGACGCTTTGGATGTTTATGCAATAAACAGATTGAGCCATGCTTTAATCGATTACACTTTCAACGGAAATACACAAGCCAAAAACATCGCATTAGGTAACGGAAGTACAGAGCAAATAAATATGAATTTTTTAACAGATTTACAAGTTACCGATACACCAATAATTACACGATTAGAAAATCAATTTCAGTATCCTTGCCATAGTAATTGGAATGATTTTCAAACAAATCAAAATATTTGGTTATTGCAAAATGCTTGTGATGATACGGATAATGATGGAATTATTGATTTAATAGCGTTGTCGATTGAACAAAAAAAATTAAAAGGATTTAGTTTATATCCAATACCAGCGTCTGATTATATATCCATACATTTAAAATCTAACTTAACTAAAATTAAGAAAATTGAAATTTATAATGTTTTAGGCAAAAAACTTTTTACTAGTTTATATCCAATTAATAATATTATTGAATTGGATAACTATGTAAAAGGAACGTATTATTTAAAATTAGAAACTGAAAATTTTATCCAAGTACAGCCATTTTTAGTAAAATAAAGGATTTTTTTTAACTGAATTTGTATCTTGCTGGAAATTTTATCTATGTCGGATTTTCAACTAATACACCAATATATTCCTAAATCATCTATAGATTTGGTGGAATTTTTATTACAAGAATACAAGTTTAAATTACGCATTAAAAATAAACGTAAAACAAAACACGGAGATTTTAGATTACTAAAAAACGGAAAATATCAAATCACCATTAATAACGATATAAATAAATATCGATTTTTAATTACACTAATTCACGAAATTGCACATCTTAAAACGCACTTAGAAAACAAAGGAAAAATAAGGCAAATAAAACCTCATGGAGTAGAGTGGAAGCTCAATTTTCAGCATTTAATGTTGCCTTTTTTAAAACCTGAAATATTTCCGAATGAAATCCTTTCTATACTAGCAAATCATTTACGAAATCCAAAGGCAAGTACCGATTCTGATGTGAAATTGTCGTGGATTTTAAAACAACAAGATACTCCAACCGATGCCGATTATATTTTTGAAATACCATTGCATCAAAAATTTAAATATAATAATCGTATTTTTGTACGAGGTAATAAAAGACGAACACGTTTCGAATGTACAGAATTAGCAACAAAAAAAGTATATTTGTTTCATCAAAATGCCGAAGTTACCAAAATTAACGATTAAAAAAATATAAATTTCTTTGTAAAAAAAGAAATTGCAACACAAAACATAATGAATAAAAATTATTACGCAATAATAATGGCTGGAGGAATTGGTTCTAGATTTTGGCCAATGAGTACTAGCGAATTTCCAAAACAATTTCACGATATGTTAGGTACAGGCGAAAGCTTGTTACAAAAAACATACAAGCGATTTGAAAAATTAATACCAAGCGAAAATATTTTGATTTCTACTAATACTAGTTATAAAAAATTGGTGTTAGAGCAATTACCAAAAGTTTCCGAAAACCAATTACTATTAGAGCCTACAATGCGTAATACAGCACCTTGTGTGTTATATGCTGCACATAAAATTAACAATCTTAACGAAAATGCAGTTATGGTGGTTGCTCCTTCCGATCATTGGATAGAAAACGAAAAAGAATTCCTTAAAAATATACAAACTAGTTTTGATGCTTGTCAGAAAGACGAAATTTTAATGACTTTAGGTATCCAACCATCGCATCCAAATACAGGTTATGGATATATACAGTATCAAGGTACAGAAAATATAAAAAAAGTAGTAAAATTTACCGAAAAACCAAATTTAGAAACTGCAAAACAATTTTTATCTAAAGGGAATTACCTTTGGAATGCAGGAATATTTGTTTGGTCAGCAAAAGCAATTATTCAATCGTACAAAAAATTCCTTCCAGTAATGGAAGCCTTATTTTTGCAAGGAAAAAATGACTATAATACCGAAAAAGAAACCGAATTTATAGCAAATAATTATTCAAAAGCAGAAAGTATTTCTATAGATTTCGGAATTATGGAAAAAGCTGATAATGTATATGTTTTACCAGTAGAATTTGGTTGGAACGATTTAGGAACTTGGAGTTCTTTATACGATAAATTACCAAAAGATACCAATGCAAATGCTGTTGTAGATGCCAATGTTATTTTTAGAAATGCTACCAATAATATTGTGCGAA
The DNA here is from genome assembly GCA_964407635.1 of uncultured Flavobacteriaceae bacterium. GTDB lineage: Bacteria > Bacteroidota > Bacteroidia > Flavobacteriales > Flavobacteriaceae > S010-17. The sequence goes on along the minus strand of CAYOWM010000213.1, from coordinate 1,303 downwards.
CCCAAAAAGGAAAGCACGTTGTAATACAAGGCTTAGATAATTTTATTGTTGTAGAAAAAGACGATGTACTACTAATTTGTCCGAAAGATAAAGAGCAAGATATCAAACAAATTGTAGCAGAAGTGAAAGAAAAATTCACTAAAAAACTGACTTAAAAGCAAAATGAAAGAAAAAATTAAAGAAAAAGAGCAAAAAATACAAGATACCAAGCAAGAGGCAAAAAAGGAAATGCAAGGTTTTGTTTCGAGTGTTAAAATATTTTTAAACGAATTGCTTAGCATACGTGAAGAAACCGATAAAGATGGTACAATTCAGAGTATAAAAGATTCCATTGCAATGAAAGGACACACTGCTTGGATTTTAGTATTTTCTATATTAATCGCATCTATTGGTTTAAGCGTTAGTTCTACTGCAGTGGTAATCGGAGCGATGCTTATTTCACCATTAATGGGTCCGATTTTAGGTGTTGGTTTAGCAATAGGAATTAACGATATTGACACTTTAAAACGCTCTATGGTTAACCTTGGCGTTATGTTAGGATTGAGTTTAGTTACTTCCTTTTTATTTTTTAGTATTCCGCTTTTTCAAGAAGAAACCAAAGAATTACTAGCAAGAACACAACCAAATGTATTAGATGTAATGATTGCCATTTCTGGAGGATTGGCACTGATAATTGCAATTAGTCGTCCGCAACCGCAAACCAATACCGTTGCAGGAGTAGCAATTGCAACCGCTTTAATGCCACCACTTTGTACAGCAGGTTACGGATTAGCAACACAACATTATTACGATTATTTTTTAGGAGCAATGTTTTTGTTTTTGATAAATGCCACTTTTATTGCACTTTCTACTTTTGTAATTGTTAAGTATTTACGATTTCCGATGGTAAAATATATTAATTCCGCAAAGCGAAGACGTATCGCAAATTTTGCATCTGTTGTAGCAATAATCGTTTTAGCAATGAGTGTATATACTTTTTATAATTTATATTTAGAAAAGAATTTTAAACAACAAGCAAAAACATTGATTACCAATATTAAAAATGAAGGATATTCGGTTATTGATGAAGATGAAAGCGATTTAGATTTTAAAAATAATAGTATAGAAATCACCGTTTTTGGCAAAAATGTTTCAAAAGAAGATGAAAACCGTTGGAAACAAGATTTAATTGCTTTCGGAATGAATAAAGCAGTAAAATTAAACATACATAAAGGAAAAGACGATACCAAATTAATAAACGAATTCCAAACTTTAAAAGATCAAGTAGCTAGAGATCAAAAAATTATCGAAGGTCGAGATGCTT
>CAYOWM010000212.1:0-3740 GCA_964407635.1 uncultured Flavobacteriaceae bacterium | reverse complement strand
TCTAACCATTTGTCTTTATTTTGTTTTATAAAAGCAGCCTCTCGCATAGAAAAACGAAAGTATATAAAAAATGAGTAACATACAAATAAATACCACGCAAAATGTTAACATCGAAATGCAACTTGCCAGTCTTGGTGAAAGATTACTTGCTGCATTCATCGATTTATTTATTATTTTTTCTTTTACCTATATTATGTTTAGAATGATAAATGCTTTAGATATAATAAGTTATAGTATGAATTATTGGAGTAAAATGGCAATTTACAGTTTGCTTTTACTACCTGCTTATACCTATACGTTATTTTCTGAAATATTTTTAGGTGGTCAAACTTTAGGTAAAAAAGTTGTAAAAATAAAAGTGATAAAAATTGATGGCTACGCTGCTGGTTTTGGCGATTATTTTGCAAGATGGATTTTTAGAGTTGTTGATATTTGGTTAATGGGTTTAACGCCAATTATTGGTATCATTACCATTATTGCAAGTAAAAATAACCAACGAATGGGTGATATGGCATCAGGTACTGCTGTGGTTAGTTTAAAAAACAGACATAAAATTAACCATTCTATATTAGAAGAAACACAAAAAGAATACCAAGCAACTTTTCCTTCGGTTATTAATCTTACCGATAATGATATGCGAATTATTAAAGAGACTTTTTTAACAGCAAGTAAAAGCCGAGATTATAAAACTATTGATAAATTACGTATAAAAGTAGAGGAAATTACCAAAACAAGTAAAGGCGAAATGCCTAATTCGGTGTACTTAAAAACAATTATAAAAGATTATGTACATTTTACACAAAATATGTAGATTTTATATAAATTTGCATATCAAAAATAATTAAAACTTAAACAAAATGAAAAAATTAGTATTAGTAGTAACATTTGCCATCTTATTTCAATTGGTGTCTTATGCACAACAAGTAGAGTACAAAGTAATTACAAGTGTTGAATCAATTGTACCTAATGGTTTGGGTAGATCTAGAATCATCTCAGCTAACGACGCAAGAGATTACAAAACGTACACTTCTACACAAACTGAGGAAAGCAACAAAAGAAACAAATCAAAAAGAAAAGAAATGCGTGTTAAAGGTTTTGACGAAACAAAACTTTTAAACTTTTTTAATGTTGGAGGTATTCGTTTTCAAAATATTGCAACAAACGATGCTATAATTAGCTCTAAAATTAATGCAATGATTGCAGAAGGTTGGGAACTTGCTTTTGTAAATACAGGTGTAGAAAGTTTTGGAGGTCAAGGAGACAAAAATGGTCTTTTTATTACTCGTTTTATTTTTAAAAGAGTTAAAAAATAACATTCTCATCAAAACAAAAAAAAAGCTGAAATTAAAAATTTCAGCTTTTTTTTGTTTACTATTTATGTTGCTACTTAAACTTCGTTTTTGAATACGAAAACAAACGTTTTTCTTTTATCTGATCAGCAATTCCTTTAGGCAACATTTTTTCCCAGCCTTCTTCTCCATTTGCAATCATTTTGAGTACTGCACGTGAAAAAATATCTAAAATATTAGGATTATAATTATCGATATCTACAATTTTACCATTGTATTTAAAGAACTTATACAATTCTTTCATTCTAGGATGTACTTTAAGTGTTTCGCTATTTACTATTACACCATTTTTATCTTTAATAGGATATAGATACACTTTAATATCTCTATAAAATATTTTTCCGAAAGCTTCTAAAATCCCTCCACTTAAATCTCTATAATATTTTTCGTCAAAAATTTGGACTAAGTTATTCACACCCATAGCCATTCCCATTCGTTTTTTGGTAAATTCTGAAAAATATTCAACTAATTTATAATACTCTACAAATGTAGAAATCAACACATTATGACCTAAAGAACATAGTAATTCTGCTCGATCTAAGAAATCACGTTCGTTTAATTTACCATCGGATAATAAATTTGGTAAGGTCAATTCAAAAATTACTTTAGTTTTATCTGGATTTACCTTTTTATCTTTTAAAAAGACTTCAATAGATTTTTCATACATATCCATATTTACCAAAGTAACTGGTCTAAAGCTACCTCGCAAAGTAAAGATATTTGCTTTGTATAATTGCTGTGCTGGTAGCACGTTAAACCCATCTTTTCCAAACATTACGGCATTTGTAAAACCATTACTTACTAAATGCAAACTCATAATACGGTTATCTACATAGGTAAAACGAGGTCCAGAAAAATTAATCATATCTACCTCAATTTGATCTAAATCAATATTATCGTACAAAGAGGATAATAAATTTTTTGGAGCATCGTGCTGATAAAAAGCACCATAAATAAGATTTACACCTAATTTACCTAAGGTTTCTTGCTGTAATCGTGCATCGTTTTCTTTAAAACGAACGTGTAAAATAATTTCGTTATACTGCTCTAAAGGATCTAATTGAAATTTAATTCCAACCCAACCGTGTCCTTTAAATTTCTTTGCAAAATCAATTGTTGCAACGGTATTTGCATAGGTAAAAAATAATTTATCAGGATGTTTTTCTCTAGATAAACGGTCTTCCATCAAACCAATTTCATGACTTAGCATTTTTTTTAATCTTGGCTCTGTAACGTAGCGATTATCCGATTCAACACCGTAAATAGCATCCGAAAAATCCTTATCATACGCACTCATTGCTTTTGCAATAGTACCAGAAGCTCCTCCTGAACGAAAAAAATTACGAACCGTTTCTTGTCCTGCTCCGATTTCAGCAAAAGTTCCGTAAATATTACGGTTAAGATTTATACGTAACGCCTTTTTTTTAATTGTAGGAATATCTTTTAACTCTACATCTCCTTTAACACTAACAGCCATTTTTTATTTGGTTTTATTTTTTTACAAATGTAAAAATATTTGTTTTAATTCGTAAGTAAAAATTACATCTTTTTATGCAAAACTTACAATTTATAATCATTATTTATTAGTACCTGAGTTCATTTTTATCTAGATCCTACAAACGCATATAAATAGAATCGTTTTTTCAGTTTAAAATTGTAATTTTGCATAAAATTAAAAAATTATGTTTAAAAAAATTATTCTATTTGCCTTAATACTTTCTCTTTTTTCCTGTAAAGAAAAAAATTCAATAATAAAAGTTACCATTTTACAACTTAATGATGTGTATGAAATTGCTCCGTTAGAAGGCGGAAAAGTTGGCGGAATGGCACGAGTAGAAACTATACACAAACAACTTTTACACGAAAATCCAAATACTTATATGGTAATGGCTGGTGATTTTTTAAATCCATCTTTATTAGGAACTCTTAAATATAATGGTGAAAGAATCCGAGGTAAACAAATGATTGAAGTAATGAATGCTATGAATTTTGATTTGGTTAATTTTGGTAATCATGAGTTTGATTTAAAATACAAAGACCTGCAAAAACGACTAGACGAATCTAATTTTAATTGGGTTTCGAGTAATGCCATGCACATCTTAGATAGTACAAAAACAGAGGCTTTTTACACCAAAAAGGAAACAAAAAAATACATTCCTAGAACTTTTATAAAAGAATTTAAAAATACCGATGGTACTGCTTTTAAAATTGGTTTTATTGGTCCTACTATTAATTCAAATCCAAAACCTTACGTAAATTATGGTGATTTTTATGAGGATTCGAAAAATGCGTATAATAGTATCAAAAACAAAGTAGATATTGTGCTTGGACTAACGCATTTACAACAAAATCAAGATGAAATGATTGCTAAAATGCTTCCAAAAATTCCTT
>CAYOWM010000211.1:0-3755 GCA_964407635.1 uncultured Flavobacteriaceae bacterium | reverse complement strand
TGTTTACAGAAACTCTGTAATCAATCTCAATACTTTGAGAATTTAGATTTTCACTATTTAGGATAGTTAATATTACTATTATATATATATGTATTGTTTTCATGTGTTTAAAAATTAATCATGATGTTTCATTATTTAAATTTTTACTTAATTGACCTTTACAAAAAAATCATTGTAAAGGTCAAAAAAAATATTATTCAATGCCCATTCTTTGTAATTTTGCATAACATCTCATTCCTGCTCTTTCACAAGAACTAAACCAATTACCCGCTGTTGTAGTAAATGTAACACCCATTACGGTTACCGAACAACTCACAGTGCATTTAGGTTTTACTGGATGATTTATAATTTTAATAGTTTGAATTTTTTCAACATATATAGGTTTTACTATACCATTTGAAGCAAATGTAAATGAAACCGCTAATAATAACACTACTGATAAAAATAATTTTTTCATTTTTAAAAATTTTTAAGTTTAAACGCATTTAACAATTTAAGGAGGTTAAATACTTAGTCAACACGACCTTTTTACTACCAACACAGTAGTAAAAATCTCCCGTTGCACTTGTAACATCTATTATTGTCATTACGGCTCTTTTTTTGTTAATGGTTTACGCTTACGGTAAACCGTACCTCTTATTTGGTTTTATCTAACCGTTTTGGTCGTAACTTTTGCTACTTGTACAACTAAACTGCTTTTGCAGCGTTGTACCAAACCATTAGCTAAACAAAACTTGCCTAAATTATTAAAAAATTAGTATCTTTGCCTGTTAAACCTTTGGTTTGATATTTATGAGCATTCAAAAATTGCTTTTCCGGGCTTATTTGGATGCTCTTTTTTGTTGTTTGTTTTTTTTATATTCTTATAATTTATTTTTTATCGTTATTTATACTTTAAATACTATTTTTTTCAAACAAAAATATGTTTGTGGTTTTAGTATGTGGTAATTGTACAAAAAATATTTTAATTACACAATACCTATAAAGGATTAGTTTTCGACACTCATTTTTTTTTTGAAACATCTTACTCATTATCAAATAATTGTATTAAATTTAGCGTTTCCTTCAAATTTAACCTTTTTTTTAAAAAACGTCAGATAGGTAAAAACATTCTTAAAAACGTCAATTTTAAGAAGCTGTAAAATCCGTTTTTCAAAAAAAACTTTTAGCGTTGTTTTTTGTTTTGTATTAGCGAATAACAATACAAAACAAAATATTTACGTATATTTATATTCTCAAAATACAGAATTAAACTTTTGTAATAAAATCAAACCATGAAAAGCAATCAACTATTTTTTGTTTTCTTTTTTATAAGTAACTTTTTGTTTTCGCAAAATATTGCCTTAAAAGATCAATTTACAGGTAAAATAGATTTTACCATGTTTGGTAATACCTTAAATATCGTTGAAAATGAAAGCGGAACAAGTTGTGATATTTTAACAAGCTCTACTGCAAACCTCAATTTAGATACCAATAGCCAAATCTTAGCAGCATATTTATATTGGGCTGGTTCAGGAATAGGCGATACGGAAATAAAACTTAACAACACAACAATTATAGCAGAAAGCACTTTTTTAAATAGTTATTTTTCGTATAATTTTTTTAGCTGTTTTGCTAATGTTACTTCACAAATACAAAACACAGGCAATGGCAGTTATACGGTTTCTGAATTAGACTTAACCAATGTAATTGCAGCATATTGCCCTAACGGAATTAATTTTGGCGGTTGGGCAATTGTAATAATCTACAAAAACGACACACTGCCATACAGCCAAATTAATGTTTACGATGGCTTAGAATCGGTTAGTGGTGCTAACCCTGAATTAACCATTCAAGTTAGCGATTTATATGTAGCAGACAACAACAATGCGAAAATTGGTTTTTTAGCTTGGGAAGGCGATAGTGCACTTGCCGTTAACGAAACATTAACCGTAAATAATATACCTGTTTCTAACGCAATAAATCCGATAGATAACGCTTTTAACAGTACTAATTCGTTTACTGGTCAAACAGATTTATACAATATGGACTTAGATTTTTACGATGTATCTAACAATGTAAATATTGGCGACACTTCCGTGGAAGTAAAACTAACTTCAGGACAAGATTTAGTAATGATTAACACCGTTGTTACCAAACTAAACACCATTTTACCAGATGCTACGGCTGTTTTAAATAATACCACAGTCTTATCGTGTGATTCACGAATAGTACAAGTAAATTTTGAAATACACAACTACGATAGTACTAGTGTTTTACCTGCAAATACACCTATTTCAATATATGCAGATTCGGTTTTAATAGGAGTTTATTACACACAAAACGATATTCCGATTAATGATTATGAAGCTTTTGATATTCAAATAACTATTCCAAATAATATTCCCGATACTTTTGAATTGCTGCTTTCTGCCGATGATATCGGAACAGGAATCGGTATTGTTTCCGAATTAGACGAAACAAACAACCAAACATCACAAACAGTAAACCTAAAATATTTTGAAAATGATTTTAATTTAAACAAGCTTACTTCCTGTAATACAGGTAATTTTATAGGCGTTTTTAATTTAAACGATGTTTTAGAACAAATAGACCTTACTTTATACGATGAGATTTCTTTTTTTAATTCCGAAACAGATGCCAATGCAAATCAAAATGCAATTGCAAACACTACAGAATACCAAAATCAGCATAATTTAGAAACGATATATACCAGAATTCAAGATATAAATTCTGGTTGTTACACCATTACATCATTTACATTAGAAGTTGAAAATTGCTTACCAAGAATTCCTAATGGATTTTCACCAAATAATGATGGTATAAACGACACTTTTTACATCCAAAATTTACAAAATGTATTTCCTAATTTTGAAATATACTACTACAATCGCTACGGAAATTTAGTACATAAAGGGAATAATGATTCCTACCAATGGAATGGTACATACAAGAATAAACCAGCTCCTTCAGGAACGTATTTTTATGTTTTATACCTAAAAGACGAGCAAAACATCACATATAAAGGTTGGATATATCTTAATCGATAAATATAAACTACAACTCATAAAAATATTTTCCTATCTTTGAAATAAATATTTAAAAAATGAATGCACACGAAATAGATTACAAAATTTATGATAAAATGCAATTCATTTAAATAATGATACTAATTTAAAATTATGAACTGTAAAAACTGCAACTACGATTTAAAAGAAACCGATACGTTTTGCTCCACTTGTGGAGGAAAAATAATACTACATCGTTTAACTATTAAAAGCGTTTTAAATGAATTTTTTGAAACCGTAATTAGTTGGGATAATAAACTTTTTAAAACCGTACAACATCTATTTACAAATCCAAAAGAGGTTATTATTTCGTACTTAGATGGTATTCGTAAAAGATATATGCCTCCGTTTAGTTTCTTAATTTTTGCCATGACTTTTTATGGATTATACATGTTTTTCATTAAAGATCATATCGCCGAATATTTTTCGGAAAGTATGAAAATTGTAGCAAAAGAAAACTACACTACAGATATGATAAAACGGCAACAAATAATCAACACCTTTATACTTAAATACAGCAATTTAATTACATTTGGAATGGTGCCAATTTCTGCTTTTTTTACAAAATTAATATTCAAAAAATTTAATTTCATTGAACATGTAATCATTCAAATATACATCAATGCACAATATATTTTGGTAACTTCCATAATAAATATTATTCTATTTTTTTTAGGATTTGATTTT